>NZ_JBIMLI010000167.1:0-8799 GCF_051859755.1 Limnospira sp. | reverse complement strand
TCTGAGGTCGTAACTATAGGGGGCTGGCATTTTTGGTCTTCTTAGTCATCTCGTCCTCTCCATTATACGTCCTAAGTATTCTGTCTTGTGCTATATTTGCTGTCATTGACCGCAACACTGTGACCAAATGAACGTGCTCTGATTTCCTGCGGTATCCCATTCATCTCACCTAATTGGTTGGCTAGATGTCGGAAAGCTAATGCTTGAGTAAAGCCCCAATCGTGACGTTTAAGCCATAACCTGTGGTTATTATTAAAACCATTAGGGTCTTTAGATGTTGTAATAGGCAAACAAACGTTATGAATCCCAAGACGGTCAATCAAAGCCTTGTCTTTTGACATTGGGATAGCCAACCGTTGACCTGTTTTGGTGCTACTACCAAAGTAAGTAAACTCACCAATAACCAACACTAACTCAAGGTTGTTAGGGTCAGATATGGCCGGGAAAGTGATACCGTCAATCTTGACTACCTTGTTTAGGTTTTGTACTGCCGCGACCTCTGATGGTCTCAACCCGTATAAAGCACACATTGCCGACACCCAACACCAGCCATCACGTACTTGATTTTCTGTGACAGAACGATAATCAGTGTTGCGTTCCTTATTTAGCAAACCTAGCAAGGTATCTAAATCTATACTTTGGGACTTAGTAAACACTGTCTGGGCGGGGTCAATCTTTTCTCATTTCTCTAGTGCTTTTTTGCAGCCAGCACGTTCTGCTACTTGTCTTAATCGATAGTAACGATTTTTGAAGTCTTTGTGACCTACCGGACTATTACCGTCCTGTAATGGGCTATACAGTGCTTCTTTGATACCATCCCAGCTCACATAAACATCCCAGTCTGTGACTTTGTTAAACACAGTAAGAAAACAGCGTTTAAATGAACTTTGGTCACTTGATATATCGCGAGAGCGCTTCCGTTTAGTGTTCTTGTGTACCCCATTAAAGTAATCATCTTCCATCTCTTTAAACACTTGGCGATAGGTGATTAAGTCGTTTTCCAAAGGGGTTTTGTTTTCATCAAGGATAGTAGCCTTGTACCAGTCCAGCCATTCAGACACCGACTGAAATTGTCCGTCAAGGGATTTATGAACTAACCAAGCCTTATCAACGGCCTTACGGATACCCTCAGAAGTGAACTGACAATTACATCCTCGCTGCTTACGCCCTCCCGTCTCCGGGTCAGTAGTGATGTCTAGCTGAATTGTCCCCCGGTTACGCTTAATCCTGACACCTTTGGGACATTGTTTGCGGGATAGGTTGAAAAACTCAAGAATATCTTCAAAGCCTTGATATGTACCACTATGTGTACTGTTTGTACTTGCACTCATTTTGCACTAACTCCTAAATGTGCGATCGCTTTTGAGTGCATTAGAATGGCGGTAGAATAGGGGTTATAGCTATCCTGATGACTTCGAATCCCATCGTTCGCCCTGGGGCTGAATTCCCCCTGGTTTTTTGTGTGACTACTACTCACGGGACGACCTATGGTGGAGTCCTTCGTTGGAAGTCTCCAGACTCCCCATCCCTGATTTTAGATGGCGATCGCTTCTAACGAACAAGCCTTCTCCAGGTAATCATACCAGGCTTCCATACCTTCCCCAGTACGAGCAGATACCTCCAAAATCTCAGCTTGTGGTGCAATGCGGCGGATATTGTTAATCGCAGTTTCGCGATCGAACCCTACCGCTTCCGCAATGTCGATTTTATTGATGATGGCTATATTGGCAGTTTTGAACAGAGTCGGATATTTTAGGGGTTTATCTTCTCCTTCCGTCACCGACAACACAGCTACCCGCAAATTTTCCCCCAGGTCGTAGGCGGCGGGACAAACTAGGTTCCCCACATTTTCGATAAATAATAATTGCAGATTATCCAGGTTGATTTTACTTAAAGCCTGGGAGATCATTTCCGCTTCCAGGTGACAGACGCTTCCCGTCGTAATTTGCACTACCTGCATTCCGGTTCGTCGCAACCTTTGAGCATCATTATCAGTTTCCAGGTCTCCCACAATTACCGCACTATTGAGACGGGAACCCATATCTGATAAAGTGCGTTCCAGTAATGCTGTTTTTCCTGAACCGGGAGAAGACAGCACATTGATCGCAAACAGTTTTTTCGCTAAAAAGAAGCCTCGATTTCTTTCCGCGAGTCGGTCATTTTTGGAAAGGATGGCTGTGTGAACATCCACTGTTTGATGTTCGCTGTGCTGATGATCATGGTTATGATCATGGTGGTGGTGATGATCGTGACCATGGTGGTGATGGTGATCATGATCGTGATCGTGACCATGGTGGTGATGGTGATCATGATCGTGATCGTGACCATGATCGTGATCGTGATCTGTTGCGTGACTGTGAATGTGGATGTTTCCCGGTGTAACGGCGCAACCGCAATTGGTACACATAACTACGAAACCTCTAAGGATGTCAGTTCTAATTCTCTTCCTTGGCGAATGTCAAGACTGGGTTCGCCACACTGGGGACATTCATAAAACCAGGTTTTGGGTTCAAATTCCTGATTACAGTGGTGACAGTAACAGCGAACCGGGAGATAGTCGATCTCGAATTTGGCTTTGGCGGCGATCGTTCCAGCAACCACGACATCAAAAGCAAATTCTAGGGCTTCTACGGCTACTCCAGAATCAGCGCCTACTGTCATTTTAATACGGTGAATCTGATTAGCGCCCTGTTCTTTAGCTTTTTGTAAGGCGATCGCTAAAGTTTGTTCCATAATACCAACTTCGTGCATCGCCGTTTACTCCGATGTAGATGAGACTTGTTTTTAGGAAACCAGAAACCCGATTTTTGTCAAAACCGGGTTTCCCTAAGATGTGATCGCGTAGGGTCTCCCAACCAGAATCGCTATGGTAACTACAGTAAACCGTCAGCCTTAGCCATAGATAGCATTAGGTCAATTACGCGACAGGAATAACCCCATTCGTTATCGTACCAAGATACTATTTTAAAGAAATTAGAGTTCAGTTCGATTCCCGCTCCCGCATCAAAAATGCTAGAATGACCGTCCGTAATAAAGTCCGAAGAAACTACATCTTCATCTGTGTATCCTAAAATGCCTTTCATCGCACCTTCGGAAGCCGATTTCATCGCTGCACAAATCTCGTCATAGGTCGTGGCTTTTTCTGTGCGGAAAGTTAGGTCTACCGCTGAGACGTTAGGAGTGGGAACCCGGAAAGCCATACCAGTTAAACGGCCTTTTAGTTCTGGTAATACTAGGGTAACAGCTTTAGCCGCTCCGGTGGAAGCCGGGATGATGTTTTGAGTCGCACCACGTCCACCACGCCAGTCTTTGCGACTAGGACCGTCTACCGTTGGTTGAGTCGCCGTCAAAGAGTGAACTGTGGTCATTAGACCTTCTGCTAACCCAAAGTTGTCTTGAATAACTTTAGAAATCGGCGCTAAACAGTTGGTGGTACAACTAGCATTGGAAACAATGGGGTGAGAAGCTGGATCGAAGTCTTGATGGTTAACCCCAACCACTAAGGTTTTGACTTTTTCTGGGTCTTTGGTGGGTGCGGAAATAACTACCCGTTTAGCACCTGCTTCGATGTGCTTATAAGCGCCATCATAGTTGGTAAATAAGCCAGTAGATTCTACTACATAATCTACTCCTAGTTCCTTCCATGGTAGTTGGGTGGGATCTTTGATAGATGTACAGCGAATGGTTTGTCCATTAACCACAATGGCTTCATCTTGGGATTCTACTTGACCGTCAAAACGTTTGTGGGTAGAGTCGTATTTTAACAGGTATGCTAAGGCATCAGCCGGGACTAGATCATTAATGCCGACAAACTGAATGTCAGGGTGTTTGCTACCATAGCGCATGACTAAGCGTCCGATGCGACCAAATCCGTTAATACCTACTTTAATTGTCATGATTCAGATAATCCTCCGTTGGGATAACACCACTGTTTAAATACTGTCAAAAACTTGGTTTTAACAGCAAAATTTTGGGGCTAGAAATAATTTTCTAGCCGAGAAAATAGCAAGGGACAGAGTTCAACTGCTGGTATTCTACCACAGAGAGCAGATTGGTAATGCAGCTTAAACAATTATTAATTGTTAAACAAGTATGCGATCGCCCTAGGGGGAGATTACCATAGCCACCTTACCACAGCTATATGCTTTTCTCAAATTTCGGGGCATCCCAAGAATCTTAAATTAATATTAAATTAGTGGTCTGATGTCAGGATTTCCTCAAATTTGCCGATATCATTTATGCACAATTATGGGATTTTGTCAACTCCTAGATAAGTGGCGATCGGCTGATATGATCTAGTTGTAAAATTTGAGTAACGGGGTTTAAACCCAGGTTAAGAAAAACTAAAAAAAACCAAAATTATACATCCTTTGGTGTGATTGGCTGTAGGATTTGAAGTGTGACGGTAACAACGGCTCAATGGGCTCGAAGAACTAAAGCCCAGACTAACCAAGATAGCCCAGTTTAACGGGAAGATTGCCCATATCCCTAAAGACAGGTTGCATAAGTTGACGACCAATTTGGCCAAAAACCAAAACTAGATTGGGATGGAAAACCTGGAACTGTCCGGGAGAAGGCGATCGGCAAGAATTGAAGTTCCTAACTTTTGGAGGCTTACATATTATGACTAAACGTAAGCGTATCGGGATTTTGACCAGTGGAGGAGACTGTCCCGGTCTGAATGCAGTAATTCGCGCGGTCGTGAATTATGCTACTTGTGAATATAATTGGGAAGTACGGGGCATTCCCTATGCCACCCAGGGCCTAATTGAGCGTAAAAGTGTTGTGTTGAACCGCTATGGATTAGAACGCCATGGGATTGACCCGTTACTGAGTATGGGTGGGACTATTCTGGGGTCCATTAATAAGGGAGATACCGAGGCTCAAGCTGATGAGGTAATTTCTGGCTACCATGACTTGGAATTGGATGCTCTGATCGCTATTGGTGGAGACGGTAGCCTTGCCATTTTGCACAAATTGGCGAAAAAGGGCAATATGAACCTGGTAGGGGTTCCCAAGACTATTGATAATGATGTCGCTTGTACGGAACTCTCGGTGGGTTTTAATTCCGCTGTGAGTACAATTTTAGATTCCCTCGATCGCCTTAGCTGTACGGCTGCGAGCCATGATCGGGTGATGGTTGTCGAAGTTATGGGTCGCACCACCGGACACTTAGCTCTACATTCTGGAATTGTTGGCGGCGCAGATGCTATCTTGATTCCAGAAATTCGCTATTCTGTCTCTGGTTTGTGTAAACGCATACAGCAGTTACGGAATTTATGGGAGCGCAAATTTGCGATCGTCGTCGTCGCTGAAGGTGCTAAAACTACCAGCGGAGAGTCCCGGTCTTATAAAGATGCTTTGGGAGAAGTGCGATTACGCGGTATAGGTGAATATGTGGCTACGGAAATTGAAACTACACTAGGGGTAGAATCGCGAGCTACAGTCCTTGGTCATGTCCAGCGGGGTGGTGCGCCTTCCTCTCAAGATCGCTTGCTGGCTACCGCTTTTGGTAAAACTGCTGTTGATGTGATTGCGGCTGAGGACTATGGCAAAATGGTGGCTTGGAGCAACCACCAAGTTGTCACCGTCTCCCTCGAAAAGGTATTTCAGAATAGCCCCCGCCTACTTGACCCTAATGGATTTTGGATAGAAACAGCCAGGGCTCTTGGTGTCTATCTGGGAGAAGAATCAGAAATACACAGTACCTGTTCCACCAGCCAAAATGGTCATCAGGATAATGTCAATATTGAAACCCCAGAAACTATACTGAACTGATATCTGAGAAATTAAAGCGATCGCTTTAAATTACGGAGGCGATTAGAGAAACTTCTCATTACCAGTAAAGCAAATAGGGGGGTCTGTTGAATGGCGAATAAAAATCGCCGTTCATCCATTGTTGCCAGTTTACAGCCAGTTTTCGCTATGGCTGTAGAGGCGCGAGTTTTCTCTGGATGAACTAGGGCTCCTTCCCCAAACACATCCCCCTTTTTCAGGGTTTCAATTACTTTTCCCTTCACCACAAAATCTACTTCCCCCTCAAGAATACCGTACATTAAATCGCCGGGTTCTCCTTCTTCAAAAATTACCTCTCCGGCCGATAAAATCTGCTCCGGCAGGTTTTCAAAAATTTGGACAGTTTGTGCAGGTTCTAACATAGCTAATGGATAATTGACAATTGACAATGGACAATGAGAAACAGGTAATAAAACTCCCTATCTTACTCCCTCTCCTTCTGGGAGAGGGAGTAAGATAGGGGGAGTAGTCCGACCATCCTTATTGTCATCTAAATCCTGAGAAACAGGATCGGTTCCCGCCCATTCTTTACGGGTGATAAATCCATCTCCATCGGGGTCCTCAACAGGTCATAACTCTTAATCCGCATGGGTTAAAGTTTCCTAACTTTCGAGGATAGTTAATCGTTCGGCGAGTAGGTCTTCCAAGGATTCTAAAGCCTTAGAAAACCCCTTGATTCCTTCCTCTAATTTTTCGGAAGCCATCGGATCTTCCTTGTGCATTTTAGCAAAGGTTGACCCATCCATTGAGATTTTTTCTATGTCCGATGATTTAGCTAATTCGGGGTCGAGTTTGCGGGGTAAATCTCCCGTTTTAGTATCAAGTTCTTCAAGAAGACTCGGAGAAATTGTGAGTAAATCACAGCCAGCCAGTTCAGTGATTTCGCCAATATTACGGAAACTCGCTCCCATCACTTCCGTGGGATAGCCGAATTTTTTGTAGTAGTTATAAATTTGGGTAACAGATTGCACCCCAGGGTCTTCATGAGGGGCATAATTTTCCCGTCCGGTCTTCTTTTTATACCAGTCTAAAATGCGACCTACAAAAGGAGAAATTAACGTCACTCCAGCTTCAGCACAGGCTACAGCTTGATGAAATCCAAATAATAGGGTAAGATTACAGTGAATTCCCTCTTTTTCCAAGATTTCGGCGGCGCGAATTCCTTCCCAAGTTGAGGCAATTTTAATCAAAATGCGATCGCGTGAAACACCGTGGGATTCATATTCAGAAATCAGATAACGAGCTGTAGCGAGCGTGCCTTCAGTATCATAAGATAAACGAGCATCAACTTCTGTCGAGACGCGACCCGGAATAATTTCCAGAATTTGTAACCCAAAAGCCACGGCTAAACGGTCCGTGGCTCGGGTAGCTACATCTTTCGGAGTCGCTTCGGTTCCTAGTTCAGCGCGAGCTTGTTTCAGGGTATCATCAACAATACCTTGATATTCTGGCATCCCTGCTGCTGCTGTAATCAAAGATGGGTTAGTAGTGGCATCTTGGGGGGTAAAGTTGTGAATAGCTTTGATATCCCCAGTATCAGCAACAACAATAGTAAAATCTCGCAGTTGTTTTAACAAAGTGTTGGACATTTTTAGCTCCTATTAGGGGTCGAGAGTAGAGTCGCCTCTACCCCCTCCCATTCAAAACAGTGCGTGAAAGTTTCCCTTCACACGGCTCCTAGTCTGATTGTTCCATTGTTAAGGATACAGCGTTGGCGTTATCTAGTGCCGTTTTATCATCGTGACAATGGCGATGTAATAGTTGAAGGTTTTTGTATTCATCCTTTCCGCCTGAGCTTCAAGGTACAATGTGGTCTACTTCAACTATATCCGATGGTGCGAAATACTGTCCACACCAGGTACATCTACCTTTTTGTTTTTTGAGTAGTTTTGCTACCCTGTTGGGCGTGTCGATTGCTTGTCCTTTTCTGGTTGCCCAGTAAGTCCAGTTTCCGTCGTATGGTGTTGCGTCAGGGCGTATTAGGGTGTGTCTAACAATCGGAGTCCAATTATGTTTCCATAGTTGGAATCCATCTTCGGTCTGGAATAACCAAGATTCATGTCTTTCTTTCCCATTGCTAAGTTTAACCGTTCCTTTGTGGAAGTAGTTTCCTAGCTTTTCGTGGTTTGCCTTTCCGCATCTTGATACTGTCCATGCCCTTAACATTAGCCACGCTGTGTGGTCTAGCTTAACGAAGGTCTCTGATGAGACTACCCCTGAGTAGTAGTTTGACCATCCCCGTATTACCGGGTTTAGCTTGCTAATCAGGGCTGATTGAGGTGCTGTTTTAAGTTGTTTTATTACACCTTTAATCGTTTGTGTATGGGCTTTAACTGCTTTGTTGCTGGGTTTTATGTGAGTTTTGAATCCTAATAGTTTGTGGGGGGTTTTATTAAATAAGAAGCCTCCTTTTCTTCTTCCCCCAAGTTTCCCAGATTTATATTTTCCTGCCGGGTATTGCCTGATATTGAATCCAAGAAAGTCGAACCCTGGTTTTTCTGTTTTACCATTGTACTCAATAGGATTGAGTGTGTGGCAAATTCGAGTTTTTTCAGGTTTTATTTCTAGTCCAACAGGTTTTAACCATTCGGAAATAGCAGTTTTGCACTGTTCAATGATTCCTAAGTCTTTGGATATGACCACAAAATCATCGGCGTATCTTATTACCGTGGCATAAGGTTTACCATTGGTACTTTTCGGATACAGTTTCTCAATTAACCTAACCATGCCATCCAGTGCAATGTTAGCTAGGAGTGGACTTATTACCCCTCCTTGAGGTGTCCCTGTTTCTGTATCTTCAAATGCGCCGTTATCTAGCACACCTGCTTTGAGTCATTGTTTCAGGTCTTTCTTCAGGCTGCTCGGACAATGAATTTTGGATAGTAGATAATCATGGTTTATTCGGTCAAAACATTTCGCTATATCTGTAGGGGTCGAGAGGGAAGTCGCCTTCCCCCACTCCCATTCAAAACCGTGCTTGATACTTTCGCATCACACGGCTCC
>NZ_JBIMLI010000166.1:0-9190 GCF_051859755.1 Limnospira sp. | reverse complement strand
GGTTCGCGGTCGGGAGTTATTGGCGGCGGAGTTTGGGTTTGGGGTGAATGGGTCTCGGTTAGCGGAGGTTATGGATGAGGTTCGCAGCGGGGTTGGGGTCCTCTCGGATGAGTTGAATTTGTTATTGGCGGGGTTCCCTGCTGTTCCCTATTATTTTGGGGGACGGGGAGGTGGTGTCCTGTTGTTACAACAAGCTCAAACAGCTATGGATAAGGGGGAATGGTCAGAGGCTGCTGGTTGTTGGCGGAAATTGTGGAAGGTTTATGCTTCTTCTTTATCTCCTGAAGTTCTCATATCCATTAGCCATAATTTGTTCAAGCTGGATGCTTTTACTGAGGCTCAGGCTTGTTTAAAACGGGTTCTGGCAAGTAACCCCCAACACCGCAAAGCTTTAGAGGAGCAGCAAAAACAGTATTTTTATCATACCTATTCTTCCTGGTTAATGAAAACTGTGGAAGGTATTGCTGATTGGTATAAAGCTGATGGTTTGGCAACTGCTCCTAACTGGGAGACGGCAGCTCAACTATATCAACCGTTTATAGATGGTAAACAGTCCTATGGTTCTATCTCGCAGTCTGTTAAAACTCATCTGCTATTGGCTGAGGAATACTGGGAACGTCAAGAGGATGAGAATGCTATAAAATCTCTGAAAAAAGCGATCGCTTTTTTTGGGAATCGGCTGCCTGAGAGTTTAATAAATTCAATTGTTACCTGTGTTGATGTGATTCGGAAAAATCAGGTAAACTCCAGCGATGATTTAACTAGCAGCAATATCAAACAGGAAATTCATCATACAAATACAGAGGTTTTGTCTGTTAAGCAATGGTTGTTATTGTATGATGTCTTGAGTTGGAATGGACTGTTTGAATCTGGTTTTGTCGCTAGACAGAAAGCCATCGATAAAGCCTATCAGCAGGGTGATGCTCAACCTAACAATATAACGGCTCTTATAGTAGCGGCAAGGGCGGCGATCGACCAGGGCGATTTTACGGCGGCGAATCGGTTTATTAACAGGCTGGCAAAAACAAATTGTAATAGCCAACAACTGAGTGAACTTCGGGCTTATAAATATCTACAGGAAGGTGATATAGAAGGGTTCAGAAACTCTTGGCCGTATCCTCCTAGGTTGGCAGATTTGCATTTTCAGGAGTACATTCGAGGTAAATCGGTGGCGGTAGTAGGGCCAGCTCCAACAGGTATCTTAGATGGTGAGGAAATAGACTCCTTTGATGTGGTCATTCGGTTCAACTACAGGGGAGAGGGGTCTATAGGTGATGCCCGTGAATATGGGACTAAAACTAATGTATCCCTATATAACGCCCATACTATCAGGTATTTTGTTACTCATAATCAACTTGATATTCTTTCCAATTTAGATTTTTCGCTGATTAGAAGACCTCGGCATGATGTGGATGCTCTCGGCTGGGACAAGAGTAAAATTAGGCTGATCTATGAAACTGATAACATTTTTTATAAATCCTTAAATGGTGCGCCTGCTGTTCTGTTTGATGTGCTACTACAAGGGGCAGATAGGGTGAAATTGTTTAAAACCAATTTTTATCTTACTTCCCAGCATCATTCAGAAAAATATAGAGGTCGGGATGAGTCTGATTTTGCTGAGTTTCCACTAGAAAAAATTCAGCCTGTTTTGGCTAATCATGATTTAGTCAGCCAGGTGGGTTTTACCCGTAGTTTGTGGAAAGCAGGTTTGGTTGATGTCGATGAGCAATGCAGTGAAATTATCAAGTTATCCACTAGGGATTATTTTTCTAAAATAGAGACTGTGGTCGGTAAGTTATGGTTCTTGTATGAACAGAAAATTGGGTTAACTAGCTCTGAAGTTTCTCGGCCATTAATGAACATGAAGCAAGCTATAGAATCTGCTGAACTTGCTATGTCTCAAAATAATTGGTCAGAAGCTATTAATAAGCTCAAATTTGTCTTAGATATTTATTATGATCAGGTTCCAGAAAAAGTCTATATATTAATGAGTCGTGCTTTTTCTGCACAAGGTTGTTATAATGATGCGGAACTTATAATTAAAAAAGGTATTGCTAAATATCCAAACGAGATTAATCTGTTTGTTCGGTTAGCACAAATAGCTTATGATAAAAAAGATTGGTCAGAAATGATCGTGTGTTGGGATCAGATATTAATCAAAATTGATAACGTTAAGAATAAAAAATTAGTTCAAAATACGAAAAAGCAGGCTTATAAAAATCTGGCTGCTGCTTATGGCAATTTAGACAAATTTGTAGAATGCGCTCACTTTTTTGAAATGTTTTTGCAAACATCAAAAATTGCTCATCAATTAAAACCATGCGAACCCAGTATAACCAGTATAAACGGGAGTCAATATATAGCAACAAGGGAAGAAAGTATTAAGCTACTTGCATTAGTGGATGATGATAGTTCTCTATTTACCTTAGCTGATGCTATATCTGATTTTGAAGCTCATGGTTGTCAAGTTTCCGTTGCACAAGTTGTTCATAAATATGGTAAGAGGGTTTCAGAAAGACAATTATCCTCGACTAAGATTTACGGCAGAAAAATAACCGATGTACATTTATCGTCATTAAATGAAGAAAATAAGTTTCTTTTTGAGTTTGATGCTCTACTATTATGTCAGCACTTAGATATTTTCAGTGAGTCATTTTATAAATTAAATACTACCCAAAGACCTTGCCTATTGGCTCTTTATAGAGGGGTTGATTTTTTTCCTGTTCTTGGTATTTGTAATCGTGTTTTCGCAGACATTATTTGTTTAAACAATCAATGGGAGTTGAAAATTTATAGTAATATTTTACCTAGTGCAGTGGATAAAAAAAAGAGAGCTTTTGTTTACAGTCCTAAATATAAAATACATGGTAGTGTTGACATGAAAATGCACGACTTTTGTGTAAAGGAAAGCACAAAGGAAAAAAATCATAAAAATGTTTATTTTTTTGCTCAAAGTATAGTTCCATTATTTCCTGATCAGAGATTTGATGTGTTAAATACTTTGAATCAATGTGCAATAAGCAATCCAAATATAAATTTAAAAATTAAGCTTAGACACTTGCCTAATGAAAACAAAACACATACGCATGTTGAAAGTTTGAGTTATTTAGAACTTGCGGAAGGTATGGAAATGGCAAGTAATGTATATTTTTCAACAGAAACAATGGATGAAGTCTTTGACAATGCAGATTTTTGTATTACCTGTTCTTCCACTGCGGGGATTGAAACTATTCTTAGAGGAATACCCACACTCTTTTATTTGGATTTTATAGCAGCACAAGCCGATCCTTTGACTAAGCCAGCACTTAAAATTTTTGAAGATAGTGGCTTACTCTGTACGAAAAATGATATTTTGCGTTTGCATATTAAGCAACCCAATATAGATTGGATACAAGGTTTTTTACCAGATATAAAAATAATAGAAAAGATAATTAAATCGATTAAAGATATGAGACGTGGTGTATTTTATTGAATGATTCAAAAATCAGTGGCTTGATCAAAGTTAACCTAATATTCAGTAAAGGATAAATTGTAGCCATGATGAGTACATTTATGAGAAGCAGAAGATTAAGGGTTGACAATTACTTCCTAAGTACAACACCTTATGTCACATTAGACTTTTTCTTATGTGATTCGACTTAGTTAATGCTTCCACACTGCGATGTTAAATGCACATATCTGCAAGCGCTGTGAAACGCTTCCTCAGCTCATCAACCGTTGGTGGATTGTGATTGAGGTAATGTAAAATCCATACCAAGTAAATATATTTATGTACATTGAAAAAAAAATCAAGAGTTATCTGGTCTTTTCTGGTGACAGTATATGGGATGCCCTAAAACAGATTAATGACAATCAGTCGAGAATTGTTTTTGTTGTTGAGGATAGTGGTATCTTGATAGGTGCGGTCAGTGATGGTGACTTCAGAAGATGGGTTACTAGCCATCCTAACTTTGACCTCAACCAGCCCATAGATTTAGTGATGAACCAGAATTTTATTTCAACTTCGGTTCATAATACTCAAGAGGTGATAGCTCGGTGTTTTACCCCTGATAAAGACATCATTCCTCTCGTAGATGAAGTCGGTAGATTTGTGGCTCTGGCTAGAAAGTCGGGTATAGGTTTTCAAGTTGGGGAACATCTAATTTCCGAACAAAATAAGTCTTTTATTATTGCTGAAATTGGCAATAATCATAATGGTGATGTTGGACTAGCGAAAAAGCTAGTTGATTTAGCTGTTCAAGCTGGAGCAGACTGCGTTAAATTTCAAATGCGGGATCTAGGCTCTTTATATTCTAATAGGGGCAAAGCCGCAGAGAATAAATATGATTTAGGTTCACAATATACCTTGGATATTTTGAATAGGTTTCAGTTAACTAAAGACGAACTATTTGATGTTTTTGATTACAGCTACAAACAAGGTATTGTTCCTCTGTGTACTCCCTGGGATTTAGTTAGTGTTGACATCCTGGATAACTACGGATTAGAAGCATTTAAAGTAGCATCAGCAGACTTCACAAATTTTGAAATGTTGGAAGCCTTAGCGGAGATTGGAAAACCGATAATTTGCTCTACTGGTATGTGTACTGAATCTGAAATAAAGGCTTCAGTTTCTCTCCTGAGACAACTAGGCTCCCAATTTTCTCTTCTGCACTGTAATTCAACTTATCCAACTCCTTTTAAGGATGTGAACTTGCTCTACTTGGGTAGATTGAAGAAGATTGCTGGTACTATTGTAGGGTATTCCGGTCATGAGCGAGGATTTTCAGTACCTGTAGCAGCCGTTGCACTCGGCGCTAAGATTATAGAGAAACATTTTACAGTTGATCGCTCTATGGAGGGTAGCGATCACAAAGTAAGTCTGCTACCGGATGAGTTTGCAGACATGGTTCGCCAGATCCGGGAAGTTGAAGAGGCAATTGGCCAGGATAAAGAACGAGAAGTTACTCAGGGTGAACTCATTAATAGAGAAAATCTGGCTAAAAGTTTAGTGACTAATCAATCTATTAAAAAAGGACAAATAATCAAACGCGAGATGATTGAGGTAAAAAGTCCTGGTCAGGGTTTACAGCCTAATCGTATTCATGACCTTCTCGGAAAAGTTGCCAGTCGCGATATGATGCCAGGAGACTTTTTTTTTGAGTCTGATATTGTTCAAAAGGCTATCAAAAAAAGTGAGTACAATTTTTCGCGTCCCTATGGAATACCAGTCCGGTATCATGATTACGCTAACCTGACTACAAATATAAATCTCGATTTTGTTGAATTCCACTTGAGCTATCATGATCTTAATGTTTTGCTCAATGATTTCTTTTCGAGTACCCAGACTATTGGCTTTGCAGTTCATAGTCCTGAACTGTTTGCTGGAGACCACATTATGGACTTGGCTTCCGAAGATGAAACTTACCTGGAGCGATCAATTAGTGAGTTAGAAAGGGTTATATCAATCACTAACAATCTCAAGTGTTTCTTTCCTACAACTGAGAAACCAGTATTAGTTATTAATGTAGGTGGGTGGAGTCCTAAAGGCTTTTTACCTCTTGAAAAACGAAAGGAACTGTATTTTCGGGTTGAGACAACTCTTGAACGGATAGATATAGAGTCTGTTCAACTAGCGATTCAAACTATGCCTCCGTTTCCTTGGCACTTTGGGGGACAAAGCCATCACAACCTGTTTGTAGATCCGAATGAAATTTATGAGTTTTGTCATCGCACTGGTCATAAAATTTGTTTAGATGTATCACATTCAATGATGGCTTGCAACTATTACCAATGGGATTTTAGTGAGTTTTTAGAAAAAGTGCTTCCCTATACTGTGCATTTACATATTGTTGATGCTAAAGGGGTTGATGGCGAGGGTGTACAAATTGGCAAAGGTGATGTGGACTTCAAAATGCTCAAAGATAAGCTTGATGTGTTAGCACCCAAGATTCAGTTCATTCCTGAAGTTTGGCAAGGTCATAAAGATAAAGGGGAGGGATTCTGGTTTGCCTTAGAGTTTTTAGAAAAAATTGGTATATAAGCACTGTCTATATTGCCTATTCTTTAATTTTTTGATTGAATTTCTGTAGTAATTTAGCAACCATCTCCCAATCATCAAGTTCGTCAATTTCTACTGCTGAGTTTTCCGGCATTTCATAAATCCCTATTTTCCCTCCCAATCTGCATTGATACTTTTCCAAAATGTAACGTCGGGTAATATAAAACGCTCCGTTTTCCATTAGTGTTCCGGTAAATTCCTGTCGTCTTGGTCTGTTGAGTGGGTCATAGTTAAAAGCCGTTCCATTATCATGCCAAAAAAAACGTTTAGTGCGGACTGCACTGAGCATAGAATCTAGATTTTTTAATTGGAACTGCTGTAGAGCATCATCTAAATGTTCTGATAAAAGCAAGGGGGAAGTTGCTTGGATAGTTACTAGATTGTCAAAGGCAACTTGTTGCATAAAGTGTAACATGACTGACTCAGTAGATGCCTCGTCTGTTGCTAACTCGCTAGGTCGCTGAATAACCTTCACATTAAGATTAAGCGAGTCAACAACAGCTTCTATTTCTGCTGAGTCCGTAGAGACATACACCGCATCGATATGGGCAGCCTGAGATGCAGCCTCTAACACCCAAGCACATAGAGGTTTGCCAGCAATTTCTTTAATGTTTTTCTTGGGAATACTTTTGGAGCCACCGCGCAAAGGGATAAGAGCTAATGTTGTCATATTAATCTCTCTTGGTTTGTTTATTGGGAAGTTAAATATATCACAAAAAATTGACTTGATACTTATATAAAGATACCTTTATCAACCACAATTTATCAATGTTATTGGCTATAGTTAAAGCGCTAAAAAAAACAATCAAATTCTTGAAAATCATTAGGATTAACACCATTTTCCATCAATTTTTTACCAATATACTTTAAGTCGATATCGTTAAAAAAATCTTTCCATTCTCCAATTTTCCCACTTCTGATAAATGATTTTACTTTCAACTTCTCACCAACTACAAGCGGTTTTCCATATCTTTGTTCCATATTTTTTACCTTACTTACACTACAGGCATCTATAGATAATTGTAGAAGATTATCATTAAAATCTAAATTTAGGTGATGAATGATTTTAGTAAATACCGTGTGCGTTTCAGTGATCAGATCCTCATATTTTATCAAGATCGAATCTTCTGGGTAATCGCGAGATAGTTTTTTTTGGCAAAGGTATGTTGTGCAAAAGTGCTTTAGCCTAGAATCAATAACTTCATGAAGTTCTTGATCTTTACCCCGATTCTTAAAATGAAAAAAGTAGCTGGAAATTATGAAATCTAACGGGTTTCTAGTTAACATAATAACTTTTTTAAAGTCTGCCTCTGCATAAATATGAGTATGATAAATTTGCCAATTCCTCTTTAAATTGAGAAGATATTCAATCAGGGTTTTATCTTTTAGTAGTTCATATACATTTAGCGAATGTATAATACCATAATTTTTCATAGAGTCAAAATCGATGTCTTTATTAGCACCTGATATCCGTGCAATATAATTAGCTAGAACCATTAATGTATAAGTTGTTCCTGACTTCATCAATGAGTATAACCATATTTTATTATACAATAGAAGACTCAACATTTTGTCTCGATACTCTTGGGCAACTGAGTCATGCTTATTATGTTTTACCAATAAATCCTGTATACACAATATGGCTTCATGATTATTTCTTTTTGAAATTAAAATTTCATAAAGCTCCCTATGCAGTAAGATTTCATTAGGGTATTTAATAATACCACTACTAACTATAGCTTGAGCAGTATCCAAAGCCCGAATTTTTCGATAGGCACAGCTTAATTGATAATAAATCATTACCGAAGCATTAGTTCCCTGCTTTTCTAAAGCAATTGTCCATAGCCTTATTGCCATAAACCAGTCATATTGATTGCTGGCTAATTGGGCATAATCTAACAATTCTTGATTATTAAGATAACTGAGATTAGGATGAATTTCTAACGCAATTTTGTAGTTATTTATAGCTTCAGGAATTTTATTTTTTAGTCTTAAAAGGATACTTAATCGATGATAAAACTTGTGAAAATCAGGTTTTATGTCAATAGCTTTTTGTAAGTAATCAACAGCCGCCTCTAAATCTCCCAGTTCCGCTAAAACCTCCCCCAAACTGTAGTACAACCAAGCTGAATCAGGATGAATTTTTAAGCATTCAGAATACCAAGCAACAGCTTCATCTAAATTACCCTGTTTAGCCCAAGCATCCCCTAAGCCATGATAAGCCCAAGCAAAATGGGGGTTAATGTCAATCACCTGATGATAAAGAGCGATCGCCTCATCCAACTTCCCAGACCGTTTCAATTGATTCGCCTGTCTCAGTAACTCCCCCGCACTCATTCCTTGACTACTCCTCATAACTAACTTCCCAATCCACAACTACCCTTGACATAACCGAGGATTATACCATATCACGATACTTACCGAACTTGACAAATTTATATGGCTTTGGTATAAGGGAGGCAGTTTCGGTATTATTTTAGTCTAGGGAGTTAGCGAATTGGTCAGCGATTTAGTGAAGGGTAATCAACTGCTGCGGAGTGGTAAGCTAGAAGAGGCTGTAGCGGCTTATCAAAAAGCGATCGCACTTCAGCACTTCATCCCCATTTCCCTGGATTTCAGTAATCGTGCTAGGTTAGTGGTAGGCTGGCTTTGATGTAATGCGATCGCCTCATCCAACTTCCCAGACCGTTTCAATTGATTCGCCTGTCTCAGTAACTCCCCCGCACTCATTCCTTGACTACTCCTCATAACTAACTTCCCAATCCACAACTACCCCTGACATAACCGAGGATTATACCATATCACGATACTTACCAAATTGACAAATTTCTATGACTTTGGTACAATGGGGAGCGTTTTAGGCATGGTCTGTGCTTTAATATGGGGAGTCAGCGAATTGGTCAGCGATTTAGTTAGGGGTAATCAACTGCTGCGGAGCGGTCAGCTAGAAGAGGCTGTAGCGGCTTATCAAAAAGCGATCGCACATGATAAAACTTTTCATTGGTCTCACTACATGCTGGGGGAGACTTTAGAGAAGTTGGGGCGTTTAGAGGAAGCTGTAGAGTCCTATCAGCGGGCCTTTGTTTTAAAGCCCGACCAAAGTGACTTTCGTTTAGGTTTCGTCCGGGCTGTACACAAAGCCAAGGGCAAGGG
>NZ_JBIMLI010000165.1:0-9207 GCF_051859755.1 Limnospira sp. | reverse complement strand
CTGTTACCTTAACGGGTAATAGTGCTATCGTTGCATTGTCCGGGAACAACCGGAAAAATGCCGCGTAAATGTATCAGATACTACGATAGATGAGCTATTGAGATTTGATAGCTCGAATAGGTTGATGGTTACTATCATCGGAGATTTGACTGAGGTTGGCAGTGATAAAAGTCCGGCTACTCTGTGAATTTGCAAAGGCGATCGCATGATAGCCATAACAACCTAAATGCGATCGTTACTCTGGGTTAGTTGTGATTGTGATCACATCGGCTCAGTCCCTATGTGGTGGGGGTTTGGTGTTGGGTTGCACCCAACCTACGGTTGATGTTGATGTTGATGTTGGGTTGCACCTAACCTACGGTTGATGTTGGGTTGCACCTAACCTACGGTTGATGTTGGGTTGCACCTAACCTACGGTTGATGTTGGGTTGCACCCAACCTACGGTTGATGTTGGGTTGCACCCAACCTACGGTTGATGTGAGGATTTTTCTTTTTCCATGCTGTCAAATTAGGTGGCTCGGAGCCTTTATGAATCTTTCGCATGACGTGATTTTTGTTTATTGATCAGGAGTTTGGCTTTCATCAATTCTAAATGATTGGCGTGCAATTTCTCAGTTAATTGTGAAAGCAATTGTTCAGCCTCGGTTAGGTTGGCGTTTTGTATGGCATCTAGCAGATTGTTCAGTTCAGTATCAATGGTCTCATTACGGATACTGGTATCCATGACATCTAGTAAAACCGTATTAGCATCTTGCCCATACTGGGAAGGCAATTGTTGCAATTCACCATTGTTTAAGGTGTAAACCAAGATATTTTGACAGTCGCTGATGATAAGAGGTGAATGGGTTGTTAGCACAAATTGACAGTTAGGAAAAGTGTCGATGAGGCGATCGCAAAAACTACGCTGCCACGAGGGATGTAAATGCAAATCGACTTCATCAATCAAAACGATACCATCACCTTTTAAAGGATTTTCTAGGGCGGGGTTCAGCATAGCTAGACGGCGAGCAATATCACCAACTAGAGCCATCAGAGATTTTTCGCCTTGTGAAAGTTGGGCGACATTTAGGGTTTCACCGTTTTTGTCGATCGCCATATAGAGACGAGGTTTGCGACGGACTCTCAGGTTGTCCATATCCGGCATAAATCGGCTAATGGCGGTGCGAACTGCCGTTAATTGCCTATCTTTAGCGGAGGCATTTAGTTGCTGCAATTGCTCCCATACCGTTGAATCGGTTTGTAAGAGAGGTATGATTTCGTTCCAAAAGTCTTGAGGAATTGCTGATTCATTCTCAGTATCTTCTCTTTCTCTAAACCATTCAAAAAAACGGCGAAAGTCTACACCCTGATTTAAGGCGTTATCGTAGCCATCTAATTGCTTAAAGCTGTGCTTAGTCCTAATTTTTAGGGGCATATCCAGCACGACGCGCTCCACCGGATAAAAGGCAATTAGAGGTAGGCTTGTTTGGTCATTATCGCTGAGATCATCACGATAAATATTAGCCAAACGAGTGCAGTCGTTTAGGTTACTATTATAGGGGGATTTTCGCCCTTTTTGGGCTTTGGCTAAAGTCCATTTAAACTGATGATTAATATTGCTGATGTCGGCATTTTCTGAGGGATGATTATTATCATAAACCTCGATTTCAATGCTGGCAAAATTAGCGGAATTAAGTATAGAATTTTCTGGGATAGGGTTGCCACTGCCTTTTTCCGTGCGTAAACGAGCAGTGAACCAGCTAAGAGAGGTGGCTAAAGCGGTGAGAATGGAGGATTTACCCGCGCCATTTTTGCCCACGAATACGGTGATATTGCTGGGGTTTTGCTGGGTGGGTGCTAAGGAAATTTCCAGATTTTTAAATAGCCCAAAATTTGTGAGGATGACCCGTTGGATTTCCATCGCGATCGCCTTCAAACTCACCCCTATTATTATCTCCACATTGTCGCACAAAGTCAAGTCTTTGCTGTTTGTTAATCATACTGTTTCCTATGAACCAGGCAACAGTAGGGGCGCGGGGGTACAAGCGACGGCCCACGGCGACTACGGGGGAATCTCGCCTACATACTACGGTTGATGTTGGGTTGCACCCAACCTACCTTTGATGTTGGGTTGCACCCAACCTACCTTTGATGTTGGGTTGCACCCAACCTACGGTTGATGTTGGGTTGCACTTGCAGTTCATCATCACTGGGGGCGGGTTCGGGACGTTTGGCGATGCCTCGGAGTCCAGTCAGAGTGCCAGAGGGAATAGGATGAATGGAGGTGAGTTGTTTTTGCTGGAGAAATTCGGCGAAGTCCTGGACTTCTGGGATTTGGTTTTCTGGAAGGGTTTGAATCAGTTGATTGAGTTTTTCGGCGGCTGTCATAGTTTTTAGGCAGTCAGTTGGTTGGATTGGGTTGGATTTGTTATATTATCCCCGATCGCTTTATGACTTGGTTTTCCGTTTGGCAGACTTTTGGGCTGGGGTGGGTTGGCTGGTCATTTTTGTATATAAATCAAACAGTTTTTCCAGGCGTTCGGTGTCGTTTTTGAAGCGACGACCGATGTAAATTCGCTCGATAATTTCATCGTTGCGATCGTGCGCTTCCCGCACTAGGGGGAATTCAATATCCATCCGTTTGGGGTCGTACATATCGGCAATTGTCGCGGGGAAATAATGTTCTCTCGCTAATAGGATATCTTCGGCGCAACGGTTGAGGTCAGCCTTGTTTTGTTCCGTGAGAGTTGGGACTGGAAAGGTGTTATAGCAAGTAGAAGATGTGTATCTAATCCTATCTTCAAGTTTTCCAGATACAGCCCTTACCCAAGATAAGTGTAACGTCGAGGAAATGATTGCAAGAATGTAAAGACTTGGCTCTTGAATTATGCTGGCAGCGTTGTTGATTACATAGCTTTCATCCAAGTATCCAGCAGTAATATAATCGCGCCTTTCGGAAAAAACTGTTGGGACAATAATTTGATGTGAATTACGCTTATTAATCCAAGCAAATTTATGTGGACGAGAAATTGCTGTCTGTGCTCTCGTCCCAGAATTTTCACGATATTTTCTAACTTGATCGACTCGCTTGTATATTTCTGCATTTTCCAGAGCCTCACTTAGGTTCTCATCTTCAATCCACAGACACCATCGCAGGTTTCCTTTGATGAATTCTCCAGAACCTAAATATGGAAGGATATATTTTGCGAATCTTCCACTATTAGCTTTAATTATTTCGTCTCTTTGGTTTCGATTAAGTATTAAATGTCCACCGTCTAATGCACCACTTCCATCAGTAATTACAGAATCAAGACCGACAGGGACTTTTGTGCTTTCCACAAAGACACTTTGCGCGTTAAGAAGATAAGCATTGATATTTTCAACAGTTCTTAAGCTGACTACACTATCCTTATCAATCTCATAAAGTTTACGGTTTTTAATTGGAGGATTGCAGAAACCAACTATAACAACAGAAACTCCTGCATTATGACTCGCTAGGTTAGCCCATTTAAAAGACGTATGAGCAAAAGAAATTTCTTGACCACTTTCATAAATGAGTGGCCATAGAATAGAAGCTTGTACTCCTTGACAAATTGAATTGGTTGCCACAAACGCGCTTGCTGTCGGTGTAACCTTGCTATACTCTGATGCTTTTATGAACCAACCACAAACATAATCAAGAGGCTTCCATATTTTTATTTTAGAAGCAAATAATAAACCTATATCTTCTGTTTGTTCTTTCGTGCGCCAATTACTCCCTTTGTAAGGCGGATTCCCACAAATATAAGTTTCTCCGCCCTCATTTTGAAAATCAATCTCCGCCTCGTCTTGGGTTTCCCCCCACAAATCCAAATCTTGACGCTGCACCTTTACCCCCGTTCCCGTGGGCGGACAAAGACTCAACCAATCCAAGCGCAAGGCATTCCCACAGGTAATCCAATTATCATTTTTCAGGGGCAAAAAATCGGCCAACGCCAACATCTGCCCGCGATGCAACACATCACACTGATACTCAGCAATAATCAAGGCTAACCGGGCAATTTCTGCGGCAAAATGGCGAATTTCTATGCCCCGAAAATTGGTCAAGGGAATCTGAGAAGGGCGCTCCGGTTCCCCCCGCCGACGGTTAATTTCCGCCTCAATTTTCCGCATTTCCTTATAAGCAATGACGAGAAAATTCCCGGACCCACAAGCGGGGTCAAAGACGCGAATTTTGGCGAGGCGTTGGCGCAAATTCAACAACTTGCGGCGATTCTCCCCAGCGGCATCCAACTGCGATCGCAAATCATCCAAAAACAAGGGATTAAGCACCTTGAGGATATTGGGAACACTGGTATAGTGCATCCCCAAAGCGCCGCGCTCCTCCTCATCAGCCACCGCCTGAATCATCGAGCCAAAAATATCGGGGTTGATTTTTTTCCAGTCCAAATTCCCGACATGGAGCAAATAAGACCGGGCAATTTTGTTAAAACGGGGAACGCCCTCACCCCCAGCCCCTCTCCCAGAGGAGGAGAGGGGAGTAAGAGTTTCTTGTCCCCCTTCTCCCGGTTTGGGAGAAGGGGTTAGGGGATGAGGGCCAAACGCTTGACGGATAACAGCTAATGCCTCATCTAAATTCGTTTCAACTAACTCACTAGATAAGCGAATTACCCTCAAGCCTAATGACTCCAGCAATTCCTGTCGTTGTTGGTCTGCCTCTTGCTGCGATTTATGAATACCCCCATCGACTTCCACAATTAGCCGTTCTGCACCACAGAAGAAATCAACAATGAAGACTCCAATCGGCTGTTGTCGTCTAAATTTCCGTCCTTCTAGTTTGCGTCCACGCAGGCCTTGCCAAAGGATATGTTCACTGGGAGTGGGTTCTTTGCGAAATTGACGGGCAACTTCAGTCATTTTCTTTTTCAGGGCAGGGGGAACTTCCCAGTATTTGCCCTCACCCCCAGCCCCTCTCCCAGAGGAGGAGAGGGGAGTAAGAGTTTCTTGTCCCCCTTCTCCCGGTTTGGGAGAAGGGGTTAGGGGATGAGAGAAATTCATCTCGCCCTCACCCCCAGCCCCTCTCCCAGAGGAGGAGAGGGGAGTAAGAGTTTCTTGTCCCCCTTCTCCCGGTTGGACAGAAGGGGTTAGGGGATGAGAGAAATTCAGAGCGCCCTCACCCCCAGCCCCTCTCCCAGAGGAGGAGAGGGGAGTAAGAGTTTCTTGTCCCCCTTCTCCCGGTTTGGGAGAAGGGGTTAGGGGATGAGGGCCAAATAGCCCCCCATTCACATAAGGAAACACATTCGCCCAATTGCGAATCCCAGCCGCTTCTCGCTGGTTGTGGGGGGTCGCCATCGCCCGAAATAGCTCCGATAGCACCTCATCGGTATTGGCAGCATCGGCCGCACTCATCTGGGCGATCGCATTTGTAAATAACTTCTCACTGTGGAAAATGTTGGTATCTTCGGCAAAAAAGCAGAAAATCAGCCGCGCCATGAAATGGTTAAACTTCTCGCGACCTTCGGCTTTATCCCAGTCTGGATTCAGCTTGAGTAACTCCACATACAGCCGATTGAGGCGACCTGTTGCTTTGATATCAAAGGCATTCTCGCGGATTTGCCGCACGGTGGTAATCCCCGCCAAAGGCAGGAAAAAGCCGAAATGGTCGGAAAAGTCCGGGTAATCACAGGCGACAGTCTCCCCATCGACCAAACTTTCCGCCTCAAAACTTTTGCCGTCCGTGGCGAGAATAAACTTGACTTTGTAGCGAGTGGTGGCGGGACTCTCGCGCAAGGCTGTTAAGGTGGCGGTGACTTCCCCCTCTGGGCAGACTTTTAAATGGATATTGTGGCGCTGAAGTACCCCACCGGGTAAGTCCGATTGATTGGTGCTGTGGCGATCGCTTTTCAGGCGCTTGATGGTGGTCGCCTTATTCCCAAAGGCTTCCAGGAAGCTATAGGGGAAGGCTTCGGGGTCAAAAGGTGCTTCCGCGAGTTGGGAAACTGCTTCCTCGATTTCAACAGCATTCATGGTCACAAATCCAAAAGACTGGGGGTTCTTTCTCAACTTTAGCTAATCACTAGACCTCTCTTCCCGTAAAGTGGCAATTTCCTCTAAACTTAATCCAGTAGCTTGGGCGATCGTCTCATCATTCAGTTGACCCAATAAATTGCGAGCCGTCTCACGTTTGGCTTCTTCTCGCCCTTCTTCTCGCCCTTGTTGTCGCCCTTGTTGTAGTCCCAATGCGATCGCGCCTTGTTGGTCATAAATAAACATTTCCCGCCGCTCTAACTCTTCCAATTCCTCTAGGGTTAATCCAGCTTGATTAGCAATTTCAAAGGCTTGATTGAGTTCGGGGATATCATCCATATTTTCAGGAATAGAAGAGAGCGATCGGGCATACTTCATAAAATAAATCCATTTATCCGTCAGGGTTTCCAGTTCGTTGAGTTCTTTGGTAAACTTCGGCAATTCCACAAAGACTAACTCCATCCCATTATCTGGGTAGTACCAGCCCTCAGACTTCTCGCGATAGACAAACCGGGAAATCAATTGATTTTGTCCGGGGAACATATCAAAGTCGGTCAAGGTTAAAGCAATCACAGGTTTTAGGTCTCGATATGCTTGTCGTCTCCGTTCCAGTTGAAACGCATAAGTTTTCGCCGCATTAAATAAAACCCGCTTCCCAGAAAACTGCACATTCAAAACCTGAATTTGAATAATCACCAATGTGCCGTCATTCAAGCGCGCTTTAACATCGAGATAGGTATCTTTTAACCCTTCCAGTTGCGGGGGCAAATTCGGCTTAATGATTTCCAAGTATTCAATAGTGGAATTTCCCTCATAGACCAAACCATTGAGAAAACTGATTAAGATGTTCTTGCTTTGTGGCGAACCAAAGATTTTTTTAAAAGCGTAGCCGGTTTTGGGGTTAATAAATATCATAGCCAGCCTACCCAACTCAGGTTCATGTTTGGGAACTAATTATAGCATAACTTGTGTATTTTGGAGTTCCCCCTGTGTCTAATTCCTGGGGAGTTTCCATTTGTGCAAGAATTGTTGATTGAATATGCCCAAAGTAAGCCAGCATATTAGGAGATTGAGGTTGAGACTATTTTTGATACCCAACGAAATCATTATCAAATTGTCCATTTTGGTTGGCACCATCAGCGATGGATTCATCAGGGTGTCATCCATTTAGATATCCGCCATGAGAAAATTTGGATTTTTTGCAATTCAACGGAGCATGATGTGGCGGAAGATTTAGTCAACTTGGGTGTCCCCAAGCAAGATATTGTGCTAGGATTTTACCCGCCTTTTATGCGAGAAATGAGCGATTATGCAGTAGGCTAAAAGTAGAGCAACCAGGGCAACATTGATTGCATCAGGAGTGCATGGGTTCATTTTCATAATTGGCGGGAGGGGCAATAATCGGGTTTTTCTAAGTTATCAGACTATAACTTAGCCAATTTGTTTGCATTTTGTTCTATCCAGGAAGGGGTTATTTAAAATAATTTTAAATGCTTTTGTTCCAATACTCTAACCCAGTGAAAATCACATTTTCTAGCCACTGATGGAAACGGGGAACTAAATTTTCTTGCTCATCAGCATAGGAAAATTGAAATGGAGAATCAGTTAAAGGCTGAAGATCGCTAATAGTTGGTTCTCCTTCTTCACCATGATCTCGATGATAAGCACAGGCGCTACAAATTAGTAACCCCCGGTGTTCATGTCCGAGAACATGAAAAGAAAGAAGAACTGTTATAGATGCTTCTATATTAATTACCAATTGAATCCAAGTATGATAGTTCCGCAGGTTGGCAAAATATCCTAATTGTTTGGCAGTTTCAACCACTTGATAGCGATGATAATAATATCGAGAGTCGCCCACTGGGGCTGCAATTGTAAAAACGGCGGCATCAGTTAATATATTCTGAACAGATAGTTTAATGTCCTCGGCAATTTCTTGGAATCGCTGAGAAGCAATATCAAATAAGATGGTAGCGAAACTTTCGGCTTTTTGACATTTATCCTGGACTGAAGCCAACTGATTTTGTTTCAATTTATCAGCAATAGCCGAGACAATAACTTGAGTCCTTCTAGTCTCTGATAAAACTTGTTCTGACAAACCAAGACTTCTTAAAAATGCTTGCTTTTGACTCTTAGCAAAAAGATTAATTAAACTCGATAAATCACCGCTATCTGCCTGTTCCAAAGCGGCAATATAAACGGAGCGATCGTCCCGGGTTATCACTAAAGGAAACCAACTCGCTTGGATGCAAACTAAACTGGCTAAACAACGAGCAACCCGACCATTTCCATCTTGAAAAGGGTGGATTTGGGTAAATCGATGATGCAACCAAGCCGCCTCAATTTCTGGGGGAACTTTTTGTTCTTGATGTTGATGATGTAAGGTGATTAATAGATCCATTTCCGATGCTACTTGTTCCGGCGGACAATACTCGTGAATTGTGCCATCTGGTCGGAGGGGGTTATTGGGTTGACGTTTCCAGTCGCCTTTAATTAAGGGAACCCTAAAGATTTTTCCCTGTGGGTTTAAGGCTTCTGTGCTTTCCTGACTCTGGGTTAAAACTTGATGTAACTCCTTGATATAAGAAGTAGATAGATTTCTTTGACCCCCAACAAAATTAAATAATCCCTCAATGGCAGCCTCTTGATCTTTAATGAGCGAAACGACCTGTTTAACTGGAATATCTGTAGAGCCGTGAGGGATTAATGCTTCATTAATTCCCTGTTCAATTAACAAACGAGTGATGCCGCGATCTATGGTGTATAAACGCTCAATAATTCCGGTTTCAATGGCGATTTCCCGCCGCAGCTTTTCGCTAAAGGTTTGAAACTCTCCCGATTGACGCAGGCGATCGGCTTGCTCGTTCCAAACGGTGACTAAAGGTGGCAGTTCACTACTAGCTAAATCTTGCCAGTTGGATGGCAAATCTTCAATGGGTTTCCACAACATAAATTTTATGGCTATTGATTGCTAAAATATGTTATCATACTCTCATATGTGCGAGACGTTTAGGAGTCAAATAAGGCTGCAATGCCTGAAATAACCTCCTAGAGGGAAAATTAGACCTTCAACCAGTCTAACCCCTTAACTGTATATATGTCCCAACGCTTAGAGTATAGACTAAGCAAGGCAGGGAACTCAAGGTCAATCCCATTTAAGAAATCACAAGAATACCGTCCAAGTATACTTAGGAGGAGTACTTCAACCCACTTGGGGTGAT
>NZ_JBIMLI010000164.1:0-9632 GCF_051859755.1 Limnospira sp. | reverse complement strand
GCGCTTCTGTGGGGACCGCTGCACCCGCCGCATCACGTCAAACACCCTCCGTGTCATATCCAGGCGCCGGAATGCGATCGCAACAACAGGTGTCGTCAGCAATTCCGATGGGGCCATGAGGGCTGGGGGTTGACAGGATGGGTGCGATCGAAATGCGATCGTCGCACACTTTAACGATCAGCTTGTGGTATGATCGGAACCGAACAAGCTCCTTCTGGGTCAAAGTTTGAATGAAAATAGCGACCATTTTTTAGGATTGATGTCACCCATGAACGAGGATGATAAAAATGAATTCAGTCATCATTTTTGAAGTGTATCAGGAAGAAGATGGCGGATTTGTAGCCGAATGTTTGACCGAGGATATCTTCACTCAGGGTGATGATTGGGAAGCGTTACGAGTCCATGTCAATGAAGCCATCAAAGGCTATTATTTCGACCAACCTAGCTGTCCCAATGTCAAGCTACATCTAGTCAAAGAAGAAATCTTAGTCATCCAGTAAGTAGATCGATCCAAATTATCGATGAAAATCCCCAGAGATATGAAAGGGACTCATTTGGCAGACATTCTCTGTCGCCAATGGGATTATGAGGTGGTTCACTAACAGGGGAGCCACATTATTTTAGAAACGGAGTTGCCCCACCATCAAAGGATTAGCATTCCCAATCATAACCCTTTGCGACTGGGAACTCTCAATAGTATTTTACGAGCAATTTCCCGACACAAAGGAGTTGCTAAAACTGACATTATCAATACATTGTAAGTCACCCTCATTTGAGTTTAGATATCCCCACAACTCGGGCGATCGCATTACCTAGAGCGAGCGGCATTCGGTTTGCCGGAATAAAGCATTCGGTTATCCGTACTTGACAAGTGTAGTTGATTGTGGGTTGATTAAAATCCTTCGCCAGCATATCCTGATGATGGTATAATCCCTGGGTGAATCCAACCCGTCTATATAGACTTGATTCTGGGGAGTCAGGGATTTAGTGAGGGGTAATCAACTGCTGCGGAGCCGTCAGCTAGAAGAGGCGGTGGATGGTTTTCAAAAAGCGATCGCCATCCCCATTTCCCAGGATTTCAGTAATCCTGCTAGGGTAGTGGTAGGCGGGCTGTGATGTAATGCGATCGCACCTTCCAACTTCCTAGACCGTTTCAACTGATTAGCCTGTCCGAGTAATTGACCTGAATTTATCTTTTGATTAATCATAATAATTAATACACCAATTTACATCCAGACCTCAAGAACTAGAGACATTTTTCCAGATTCTTTTTCTTTAATTTACTGAAGAAAACTTTTGGCTTGGATTACTGTGTTTTGCAAATTCCATTCAAATTTATGAACTAATTCTGGTTTGACAATTTTATTAAAAGCACATAAAAAATCACTATAACTAATGTGTTTTATTAGAAAGGCAAGTTTTATATACAAATATTCTGGGTCGTATATAAATCGTGGGAAAATTAAGTAAACGCAACTTATATCATGTTTGGCTAGATGATAAATTAGCTTATATAACTGACGTGATAATACACATTCTTGCATGGACGGGTCATGAGTATGCCATAATCCTCCGGGTGGATGTTTAGATTAATTTCCAGAATTTTGATGTACATATATTCTACTTGCACTTGCTGAAAATAAATCTCTAATTGGAATATAAGCGCAATCTATGACATATTTTTTCGATTCTAGTATTTCGTCTATATGATCGCATAACCAAGGACTTTTTATAATGTATGGGGCATCTTCACTAAATATATTTTTTTCCATTCCTGCATGACAATTTTTGAACACATGACTATTTGTATCTTCAAAACCTGTATCTAGTCCCAAATACGTTAAAAGTTGAACTAAAAATGTTGTTCCCGCTCTCCCAGTTCCGCTAATAATTGCGTGATGCTTCTGTGAAGAAACAATATCGCCATTAATTTTACTTGTTTTGGTAAAATCACTCTTTCCATATGCTATCTGAAAACTTGAATATTGATCTAAGGCTTTTTGAAAAATTGGAGATTTTGGGCTTAAATCAAATGAATGACGGTATGAAATCATTGCTTCTTCAATCTGTCCCAATTTAGCCAAAGCATCCCCCAGCTCATAATAAGTCCAAGCAAAATTAGGATTTAATTCAAGGGCCTCTCGATAAAGTGCGATCGCCTCTTCCAACTTCCCAGACCGTTTCAACTGATTAGCCTGCTTCAGTAACTCACCCGCACTCATTCCTTGACTACTCCTCATAACTAACTTCCCAATCCACACCCACCCCTGACATACACGAGCATCATATCACGATACTTACCCAAATTGACATTGACAAATTTCTATGGCTGTGGTACAATTAGCCACGGTTTCGGCATTGCTTTAGTCTGGGGAGTCAGAAAATTGGTCGGCGATTTTGATAGGGGTAATCAACTGCTGCAGAGCGGTAAGCTAGAAGAAGCCGTGGATGCTTTTCAAAAAGCGATCGCACATTATCCCCATTTCCATTGGTCTCACTACAAGCTAGGGGAAGCCTTAGAACAGTTGGGGCGTTTAGAAGAAGCTAAGGCAGCTTTTCAGAAAGCACTAGAAATTAATCCTAATTCACCACCAATTCAATTTCGGTTGACATCGGTTATGAAAGCAGCAGCAAGAGACCGAGAAAAACCAGGTACTCTGATGGAGTCTAATCATCATAAGCCTAACTTGGAACCGGATAAAAAATCTGCCGGTTTGAATTTGGCATATCACTCCATCGAGGATCTTGAACAAAAGTTTGCTCAACAAAATGGAATTGACTTGTCATTAATGAGGGGTCGATACGAATTGCTTCGCTTTGTCGAGATTGACCAACTCAATGTAGATAATCTTGTCGGCGATATTACGGCTTTAAAGGTGATAACATACGGTAGATTTGGGAATAACGTTATTCAATTATCTCATGCATATCACATTGCCAAAACCATAGGAGCCTCAAGAATCTATCTGAGTAACTGGTGGTATATTAAGCAAGGAGAATCGAAGACACCATCAGGAATCACAATAATGAATACAAGTGAACCTGACTTTTCATCAGAAAAACTGGTTTTGGAAGGTACATTTTATTATTATCCTGATCATTTAACTTTAAATCCTTTATCCACTACTAGACCCCGTCTCTATTTAAACAATATGATGGCCAGTATCTATTTAAATATGATGGATTTAATGGAATTCGTCAATTTAAAACTTTCTGGTGAGCCACTGGGTGATAAAGACCTGGTGATACATATACGCTCTGGTGATATTTTTAGACCCCACAATCCGCATCCTGTTTACGGTCAACCGCCACTTTCATTCTATCAGAAAATCATCACACTCCAACCATGGAATTCCATATCGTTGGTTTTTGAAAATAAATCTAATCCCATAATTGAGCCACTGATTGATTTTGCTAAGGCGTATTGTTTGCAAGTGCGGGTAATCAGTGGCAGTTTGAGAGAAGATATAGAGTATTTGCTCAAAGCAAAAACTTTGGTAGTTAGTATGGGGACTTTTGCTCCGGCTGTTACAACTATTTCAATGAATATAAAAACAGTGTATTATTTTGAGAATTCCTTTAATACATGGGGGAATCCAAATATTTTGTGCGTAAGAGTCATTGATAAAAAGGGTACTTACAAATTTGAAATATTGAACCGGAACTGGCAAAACACTAACGAACAGCGCCAACTGATGCTATCGTATCCCCTCAGTTCTTTGGATTTTGATATAGATAAGTCCAATATTTCTAAGGTTATACCTATTGTTAACATCGATAAAAACAATCATTTAAGGAGTCCCCAAATGTCTGCCAATAGTGTCTCTAATATGCTCTCAACAATACTTATAATGAAACCCAAGCCTTCACCAGTTCCACTGATTAGAATCGGAGGGGAAAGAGATGGAGCGTATTTAATACCCAACGACCTTGATGAGATCAAAGCCTGCTTTTCTCCGGGTGTCGCCAACCGTAAGAATTTTGAAGATGAATTAACAGATACCTATGGTATTCAATGCCATATGTGTGACAAGTCTAGTGATATAGATAAATTCCAAACCCCCCTCAAAGAAGGAATGCAAACATTTAAGAAGAAGTGGCTAGATGTCAATGGTGAAACGGATAGCATTTCCTTAGATGCTTGGGTTGAAGAACTTGCACCTGATCAAAAAGATGATCTGATGCTGCAAATGGACATTGAAGGAGCAGAATACCGCAATATACTACAAACCTCAGAGCAAGTTTTGAAAAGGTTTAGAATAATTCTCGTTGAAGTTCATGGTCTAGGGGTAGCCGGAAATCCTGAACAGTTTGAGGTGAGTCTCGGTCCATTTCTCAGAAAACTTGACCAGTACTTTATCTGTGTTCATGCACACCCAAACAATTGCTGTGGTGACTTTATGATTCCCGGAACCCAGATCAATCTGCCCAATGTTTATGAGTTAACCTTTTTAAGACGCGATCGCTTCAATGAGAAGAATCTCTCCTCTTGCCATGAACCCATGATGCCACATCCCCTAGACATTAAGAGGAATGTAAATACAAAAATGCCTATATTTTTAAGTGAAGAATCACCCACTCAAGTTCCTCGCAATCATGCTTCAACCATTAAATTGCTTGAAGATAAGCTGAACTATTATATGTATATGTCAAGCCTTGCTAACAAAGAACCAAATCCCAATAAAGATTCGGTTTTGCTACGGTTGTATCAACTGACACAATCAATTACTAAAAGTCTTTTATTGGAAGAAGATATAAACATCGACTCCAAAGATATTACTGATGTGGCTGAAGGGAAAAATTATTATCTTAGTAGTAGCTATGGTAACTATCCGAAACAAGGCTTGGTAGAGCGGAAAAAACCTTTCTTTTTTCATACCGGATTTGGCTCTAATCAGTACATTACTATTGATTTAGACAAAGAACACATATTGACTTCCCTTGCGATCGCCAATAGAGTCGATGTATGTAAAGAACGCGCTCGTTGCTTGTTTTACACAGTACACAATAGCCTTAAACCCGATCTGTCTTTCGGTTTACCGCTTAACATAAATGAGTCTTTTTGGAAAGGAGATGACTTAGAATGTAACACAATCCTTAAAAAAGCAAAAGGACGGTATATAACCATATTCTCACCCGAAGACACAGCTTTACACTTTTCTGCCATCAAGGTATTTGGTATCTGTAATGATGATACCGATTCTTGTGCTAACTTGGCTTTCAACAAACCCACAGCTCAAAGTTCTATTTACGATCATCAAAAATACGATCCTCACGGTGCCTGCAATGGTAATAAAACTGGCGGATTCGGATTTCATACTGCCCTAGAAAACCAACCTTGGTGGCAGATTGATTTGCAAAAAAACTATCAGCTTTCTGAGATCAAAATTTTTAATCGGATGAATTTTAAAGAACGCGCCTCGACTTTAAATATCTTATTGTCTCAGGATGCACTGAATTGGAAATTATGCTACTCAAATCATCAGGAAAATCCATTTGGTGGGATTGACGGAAAGCCCTTGAAAGTAAATATGCAACATCAAGTCGCACGGTTTGTGCGGTTACAATTGCGAGAAAATGAGTATTTTCATCTTGATGAAGTTGAAATATATGGCGATCCTTTACCCAGCTCTGAAAGCTTAAAGTTAGACTCTAATCAAGATGAACCAACTTTATCTGCCAACTTTTATCGTCACGCCTGCCTACCTCCTTCTCCCCCTCCCAAACAAATCCCCACAGAATTGAAGGTTGATTTTACTCTTGGCGATCGCATTCCAGTTATTTATTCTTATTATAATAATACTCGCACCTCTCCTGTACATATTAGTATGCAGGATTACGATAATGCTTTTTATCAACTGGAAAATGGTTCCTTCAAATACTATGGTCGGACATTACATGATTTATTAAATGCGTTGAATAAATATAGCGTTCTCAATAAGAGTGTTCTGATTTTTGGTTTGGCTGGTATTAACTGTGATGCTATATCTCTTTGGAAAGGAGCTGGAAATGTATATGTGATTGATTATAATCTGCCTGTTTCTGAGCATCCACAAGTTCAGGTCTTGTCTTATCAGGATTATATCAGTAGCAATATTCAAGCAGATGTTGGTATTTCCATCTCATCCTTTGAACATGACGGTTTGGGTCGTTATGGAGACCCCATTAACCCTAATGGAGACTTAGAGGCGATGAAATTAGCTAAAAAGTTGATTAAGAAAGATGGACTTTTATTCTTCTCTGTTCCGATAGGACAAGATTGCGTTGTTTGGAATGCTCATCGAATTTATGGCAAAATCCGTTTACCAATGATGTTGGATGGTTGGGAAATACTAGACAGTTTCGGATTTTCTGAGTCTTTGATGATAAATCAAGACTTGGGACGTTGTCAACAACCTGTTTTGGTTCTCAAGAATCTATAAATCAATGACTTGACCCCACCAAGCCATAGCCTCATCTAAATTCCCCTGTTTAGCCAAAGCATCCCCCAAATTAGAATATGCCCAAGCGAAATGGGGGTTAATGTCAATTACCTGATGATAAAGTGCGATCGCCCCATCCCATCCTACCAGAAAAGGAGATTAAGAAACCCCGTTTTTTCAAAAAACCCCGTTTATGCAAACAAGCGATCGCATTACCTAGAGCGAGCGGCATTCGGTTTGCCGGAATAAAGCATTCGGTTATCCGTACTTGACAAGTGTAGTTGATTGTGGGTGGATTAAAATCCTTCGCCAGAATATCCTGATGATGGTATAATCCCTGGGTGAATCCAACCCGTCTATATAGACTTGATTCTGGGGAGTCAGGGATTTAGTGAGGGGTAATCAACTGCTGCGGAGCCGTCAACTAGAAGAGGCGGTGGATGGTTTTCAAAAAGCGATCGCCATCCCCATTTCCCAGGATTTCAGTAATCCTGCTAGGGTAGTGGTAGGCGGGCTGTGATGTAATGCGATCGCACCTTGCCACCTTCCCCTGCGGTCAAAGAATTTATGGAGGCATCAACCGGAATTATATCACCCCTCAAAGCGATCGCCAACCGCCGACTCCCAGCCCACATCCCCCCTCCCCCATTTTGTAAATAAATTAGCACCAATATCATCCTCAGTCTTATCCCCATTTTTCATTTAAATCAAGCATTTAAAAAATCTTCTGGACGGATTTCAGCTTGCTTTCAAATTGCCCGCAAAGTCCCCTCTGGCATATCTCCCGAATGGTTAGGAATCGTGGTATATAAATTCCGAGCTGGGTTGTACCAAATTTCGTGACTACCAGCAGCTTGGCGGTCAAAAACAAACCCAAAAGTCTTCAACTTTTTCACAATTTCTCGATAGCGAAATCCTGACAATCTTCCCATCAAACAAATTATTCATTAATAATCAATGGATAATCAAACTTTTCGGCAAGAGTTTGTAAACCTTCCCAATTCATAAGTTGTCTTTCACGACGAGCTTCTATTAACTTAACGGCTACATCACGAGCTATTTCCAAAGCTTCAGCCAGAGTTTCTCCCTGAGCAACTAAACCAGGCAAAGCATCGCTGGTTGCTAAATAAACACCTTCAGGTAATTTTTCAATATGCAGTTGCAGCAATTTTTCCATAATTGACACTTGAGAATCTAAGCAAGTCCAAAAGTTTGGGAATTCTTGTAATTATTGATACTAGCAAAGCCCAACTATCTGGGGCATGGTCTTTCTTGTATTACTTATTGTCATAACCGTTATCCTCAGCTACTGCCTTGCCTTAAATATTTGTTCGGCGGTCAAATTGAGTTCTGGAAAAGTTGGCGAAGTCACCACATTTTCACCTCTAAATAAATGGAGTTCGTACTCTCCTTCAACTAAATGATAAACCGAAATAGTCGGTTTTTTGGGGTCTCCAATATAACGCCGACCTCCCAACCCCAAATAATCAACTATCCAATATTCGCCTATCCCTAATTTTTCATATTCTGCCAGCTTCATCAAATAATCATCCCGCCAATTGGTACTGACGACTTCTATAACCAACTTAATACTCACCGATTGAGTAATAGTCGATCGCTTTGTCCACAGAGGCTCCTTTTCTAGGGCATTATCATCTAATACCATAACGTCGGGAATATAAGCCGACTTATCAGAATCTATGGCTTTAATTAGTCCTTGGCGAGGGATAAAAAATGGCAAATTTAAACTATCAATGTAAATTGATATTTTGGATGCCAGAAAACCTGCCACTTTTTCGTGAGTTCCAGTCGGCTGCATTTTAACAATCTCCCCATCATGCAATTCAAATCGACCCTCATAACCATCCGGATACCAATCCAGAAACTCCTCTAAAGTCAATGAAATTTTCTGTTCTTCCGTCGGATTAGTCTTAACAGTTTCCTGACTTAACATATCGCTCCTCCGATTTTATGACTGATTCCCCCCATCAAACAACTCGGTTCTGGCTCCCTCTCAACATATCATCAACTGCCAACCTTGAGCATGAATTCCATAGAGAATGTTGATAACAGCTTCGCCAACCAGCCTGAACCCTTCTTGACTGCCGTCATCAAAGGGGCGGTTTAAACAACAAACATCAAAGTAGATTTTACATTCACATACCCCAGTATTTTACCATATCAAGATACTTACGCAACTTGACAAATTTCTATGGCTGTGGTACAATGGGGGAGGGTTTCCGCATCAGTTTAGTCTGGGAAGTCAGCGATTTAGTGAGAGGTAATCAACTGCTGCCGAGCCGTAAGCTAGAAGAAGCCGTGGATGGTTTTCAAAAAGCGATCGCCATCCCCATTTCCCAGGATTTCAGTAATCCTGCTAGGGTAGTGGTAGGCTGGCTGTGATGTAATGCGATCGCACCTTGCCACCTCCCCCTGCGGCGAAAGAATTTATTGAGGCATCAACCCGAATTATATCACCCGCCAAAGCGATCGCCAACCGCCGACTCCCAGCCGACATCCCCCGTTACTCCCCCCATAAGCGGGACGGGAATGCGATCGCGACAACGGCTGTGGTCAGCTCAAATGGTTGATTTAGGGCAGAAATTCAGAGTCCAGCAAATTCTCGGCAGTAAAAGGACACCTTTCCGGAAAAATCTCCAGGGGTAATTCACTTTTTTTAATGGCTTGCTTTCTGGCTTTGACATAAATTTCTTCAATCTCCTGCAAGAAATAATTATACAAAGTTCGAGACTTTAGCAATAACTCCAGTTCAAACCGAAAATTATCAATTTCATTTTGCCAGCCCTTACCGCAAAGCCGCCTTTCCGATTCCCAATACTGGTAAAGCAATAAATGAATCAACAGTTGTCTTAAATAGCTAGATACTTTTCGTCTTTGTTCGTTTCCCAAACTTAAAATTTCCTCCATTAGATGCGGAAAATCAAGTCGATTTATCTCTTTTTTCTCAAGTGTTTGATAGGTTTCTTGAAGCCAAAGATAATAATCTTGTTCATAAAGATCTGAAACATCATTATTCATCGGATTACCTCCCATTGTCAACAAAAATAAAGTTTTGTCCCTCCCTCAACTATACAGGCAAGATGCCCGGACCACACTATGAGCGATCGCCTTTCCCAACCACCCAGGGGTCACATATTCCTGTAGGGGCGGGTTCAACAGCCTATATTCTTCTTCACCAGCAGCTATATA
>NZ_JBIMLI010000163.1:0-9683 GCF_051859755.1 Limnospira sp. | reverse complement strand
TACCTTAACGGGTAATAGTGCTATCGTCGCATTGTCAGGCAATAGCCGGATAAATGTCGCGTAAATGTATCAGGTATAGACAATGGAAAACGAAACAAATCCGTGGAACGAAATGGCCAATCAATGGGTAAACACCTGGACTCAGACCGGAAATGACATCTGGAAAAACTGGTTTGATCTGATGAGTGGGTCAGGAGTATCTGACACCGATAAAAATGGCCAGTCCCACTCCGGGGGAATAACCGAACAAATGGCAAAAAATCAGGCCTCATTGATGCGTTTTCTACAATTTTCCTTTGAAGCCTGGAAAGATATATTACCAAAAGTTGAATCTGGTGCGAATTGGGAACAAACCCTAGAAAACTACTCCCAGCAAATTCGCCAGCAAATGGAACAATATATGAGTGTTCCCACTAAGATGACCGGAAGCGGCACGACCCTGGGGAAACTCTACATGGAACAAATGCAGAAGTTTAACCAAATGTGGATGAACTACAGCGGCGCGGCTATGGTTCCCATGGGTGAAGCCATGATGGGTAAAAGTGAAGCATTAATCGAGTTAAATAACCTCTACTGGGAACAACTGTATCAACCCAGCCTAGGAACCCTGCTACAAAGTCCGATGTTTGGTATTAGTCGCGAGTTGAATAGTACCATGATGAGTCATTTTCAGGCTTGGATAAATTTTTATCGCGCTAGTAATGATTATCAGGTAGTTTTAGCAGATATCCAAGTCCGCGCCTTTGAGAAGTTAATCGAAAAATTAGCGGCGGGAGTTAGCAAAGGCGAAAAAGTCGAAACTTGGCGGCAGTTTCAGCAGTTATGGAGTGTGGCTATAGATGATGTATTTGAGGAAACTTTCTGTTCCGAAGATAAACTCAAAATTAGGGGAAGGTTTATTAACTCCCTCAACGCCTATCGACTAGAACAACAAAAGTTGATGGAGATTTCTATGCGATCGCTCAATCTCCCCCTCCGCAGCGAAATTGACGAAATGCACAAAATCATTTACGAACTCCGCAAAGAGGTTAAATCTCTCAAAAAACAGATATCCACCATGACAGCATCTTCACCCAAACCCGAGTCAATTCAAGAAGTAAGTTGAGAGAAAGTTACTCCTAATATTTGTCTCAACAGTCTGACTCAATTCGTGATCCAATTTAATATGTCTTTGCTTGGAGGACATCAAGCTATGTTACCTTTCGCCTTACAAATGGGTTTAGAAGACTTAACCCAGGAATATGCAGACCTCACCGAAAAAATTGTTCATGGTATGGACAACCTTAGCAGTTTACGGGAGGAAGAAATTATCGTTGGGGTCACACCCAAAGAAGCAGTTTATCAGGAAGATAAAGTCACCCTTTATCGTTTTGAACCCAAAGTCAAAAAAACCCTTTCTGTACCCCTGCTAATTGTTTATGCTTTAGTCAATCGTCCCTTTATGGTAGATTTGCAAGAGGGTCGTTCCTTAGTTGCTAATTTACTCAGTTTGGGATTAGATGTCTATTTGATTGACTGGGGATATCCTACCCGTAGCGATCGCTGGTTAACCTTAGATGATTACATCAACGGTTATATTAATAACTGTGTTGATTTTCTGCGCGATCACTATGAACTCGATAAAATCAACCTCCTAGGAGTTTGTCAGGGAGGAACCTTTAGCCTCTGCTACAGTTCCCTATATCCCGAAAAAGTGCAAAACCTCATCACCATGGTTGCGCCAGTCAACTTTGATATGCCAAATACCCTGTTAAATGCGCGGGGAGGCTGTACATTGGGACCGGAAGCCATAGATGTTGACCTCATGGTTGAGGCTTTAGGTAACATTCCCGGCGACTATTTAAACATCGAGTTTCTGATGTTAAAACCCCTACAATTAGGATATCAAAAATATCTCGATTTACCCGAAATCATGGGAAGTCGCGACAAACTGCTAAACTTCCTCCGCATGGAAAAATGGATTTTTGATAGTCCCGACCAAGCCGGAGAAACCTATCGCCAATTCCTGAAAGATTTTTATCAGGAAAACAAACTAATCAAAGGCGAAGTAATGATTGGTGATTCTCGGGTAGATTTAAGCAATATTACCATGCCAGTTCTCAACCTCTACGCCGAGAAAGATCACCTAGTCCCCCCTTCCTCTTCCCTAGCCTTAGAGGAATACATCAGCAGTGAGGACTACACCGCCAAATCCTTCCCTGTAGGTCATATCGGTATGTATGTCAGTGGTAAAGTACAGCGAGACCTACCCCCAACCATTGTTGATTGGTTAAAAGTGCGAGAGTAATTTGATTAGCGGCTAATTAGGGGGGGTTGACAAAAACAATCTACCCCCTTCCGCTTTTTTGATGCCTTACTTCACACTCTCGGCAGTTTTACGCATAGTATTAAAATACTCTGTCCAGAGTTGTTTTTGAGCATCCAGCATCATTTGGGTGGTCTGCTTTTGTGTCTCCAGATAAGACTTAACCATTTCCTCCTGCAATTTCAGAGTCTGTTCAAAACCCTCTGATAAATTAGAGGGAGGCTTCCAACCCGGAAAACCCTCCATCCAAGTGTCAAACCATTTTTTCTGCAAGTCTACCATTTGCTTTTGGTAATCTTCAAAAAGCTTAGTATCCATATTGCATAAACCAGTAAATTACTTCTCGCCAATCAAATCTGACTCTGATTGACTCCATAGCGATTCCCGGCCAGTCGTTTCCTAAAGCCTGGGAAACACTACCCTAAATTATAAGATAATTTGCTCAAAATTGATGCTTTTTAGCTAATCTATAGATTTGTAACAAAATCTCATTTTTCCCATCAATTGACCCCAGGTATTCTCAAAAAGCCGCCGACCTAAGCGCTAGGGAGGATCTTAGTTTACGGAATATTAACCGAATTTTAATCTTTAGAAGCGATCGCCAACAACAATCTATCCCCAGACATAAATTGTAGTTTGAGATACCACTGCTGAGGGATTTTAGCCACATCAGTTCACCAAGAACTTTTTTATTAAGTTTTATTATGTTAAGCTGTGTTACAGTAGATTGCTAAAACACTACCATCCAGGTAAAGACCACTGCCAACTTAGGAGAGCAGCATCCCATGATACAAGCAGTTGCAACAACCAAGTTTGCGCCCACCCATACGAAACAGACCCCCCTAAGAATTATCGCTTTGGGGGACAGTCTGATTTATGGATTCGGAGATCCAGTCGGCGGAGGTTGGGTAGAACAATTGCGACGCGAGTGGATGTCTCCAGAGAAGGGCGGTCATGCGCTTTACAACCTAGGGATTCGTGGTAATACCGTCGCCCAAGTTACCCAGCGTCTCGAGCAGGAATTTCGGCAACGGGGAGAATTAAGAAACCGCCTACCAGACCTAATTATTTTATCAGTAGGACTCAATGACACCCCCCGCTTAGGAAGACCCAACGGCCGATCGCTCACAGATTTCGACGCATTTCGCATCCATGTCGCCACCCTTCTGGAAAGGGCCCAAAGCCTCTGTCCAGTCATCTTCGTAGGAATGCCTCCCGTTGACGAAAGCAAAATGCCCTTTTTAGGCTGTATGTACTACAACCACGCGGACCAATACGCCTACAAAGAAGCCACACGGCGAGGCTGCGAAGTCCGGGATATCCCCTATTTAGATATATTCGACCTGTGGCTGTCTCGTGGGGAAGATTGGGTGCGATCGCAACTGAGTTCCGACGGTTTACATCCCAATGTTCAAGGCTACCAAAGTTTACTGAAAGACGTTCAGAATTGGGAGCCCATCGCCAACCTAGGTTAAACCCAACCCCCCCAACTTCTGGTTATTTATTGGTAACCAGAGGTATCTGTTTAGCCCAATCAAAATAACTATCCCACCACTGTTTTTGAGCAGTGGCGATAGTTTCCAGGGCTTCCTGCTGTATTTTCAGAGTCCCATTGACAGTTTCTTGTTGAAAATCTAACGCCTTCGTCATAGCCTCAGAAGTATTAGATAGATCCTTGATACTGTCCCAACTATTTTTCCAGGTATCCAGCCATTGTTGCTGATAGTCTTCAAACCAATTTTTGCTCATGATTCCCTCAACGGTGAAAACAACAAAATAACCACAACTCGCAGCGGGTAAGCACCTACTGCTTATGATCAGTCTCAGCAACCACCACCCCACCAGTCGCCGTCCCAGGTAGTGGCGATCGCTACTCTCAAAATCTATAAACGTCAATTCTGTTTCGTCTGGTGAGTAATTATACCATCATTATCTGAGATTGAATACCTGATTCTACCAATTTCAGGTGTTGAAACCCGATCTTTGGCTGACATTGTGATCCAGCCTTCCCCGTCCGTCATCACAACCCCCACCATAGATCTGGCTAAACTGTCAAGATATCATGACATTATCAATTCCCAGTAAAATTAAGTAGATATCAAAAAGTTCTATTTAATGTGCAACACTTCCCTTTCGGCAAAAAAGTTATACCATGACAGGTCTAGCCACTTCAGCATTTTACCAATCCCTGACAATCCCGGTTTATCCTCAGTAAATTTACGGAAACAGACCCCACAAACAACCCCGGAAATTTCAGTGAAAATACATATTGGCAAAATGTAGTCAAAAATGTAATCTGGAATCAGAGTATAAATTTTCCATGCTAATAACTCAGCCGAGATTCTCTAATTCATTGACACAACCGCGAAAATATGGCGCTGGTATCGGCAAATTGTCAGTGTAATTATGACTGTGGAACCCCCAGAGAGTGTTAATCCCAGGGAAAATGGCAGATTTCCCCCTTGTGGTCTAGTCCTGTGGCGGCGCACGGCTCCAATCAGAAGCTATGGGAGAAGCGGGAGATGATGTACTTCAAGCTAACTTGGCGGGTGATTGTTTGACTGATGGCGGAAGTTATCTAAATTCTGAGAGTATTTATTAATGCTAGGAATTAGGGAACTTTAAGTATAGCGATCGCCTGTGGAGTTAGTCATTAATAACCAAGAAGATTTGGGAGTGACATCTCATGGATGAAATCGTAAGAAAATTAGCAGGTGTGGGTTTACCAGCAGTGGTTCTGTTAATTACCATGGCGACTACAGGACTGACGGGAGCCGCCGCGATCACAGCGGCTTTAGCAATGCTAGGACCTGGTGGGATGCTGGGCGGAATTGTATTATTAGGAATCATTGGACTAGCATCGGACGCATTGACTAAATATGGTTTAAAAACGCTTCTAGTGGAAGTTTATTGGCAACGGCTCCAAGATGGTGAAAGTCCGTCGAAGTTATGCCGTGAAATTGATTGGCTGCCAATTACCAAGGAATTGAAATTGGTACTTAAAGATTCCCTGGGTCAGTTGTGACGGAAAAAGCGATCGCCCTTTGTGGCTCGGGTTTCACCCAACACTTGTGGCTCGGGTTTCACCCAACACTTGTTGCTGGGGTGAAACCGGAACGCGATCGCCCTTATCAAGGGTAACACAATTTACCATGTTCGATGTAGCTTGGTAGGTTGGGTGAAACTCCGTGAAACCCAACAGGGAGAGAGATGGTGGCGTTGGGTTTCGTAGCGACCCCCAACCTACTTAACTGGGTAGCGGAGCCATCGGGTTACATCGAAGGTGGTTCCCGTCAACTTGATCGCCCGACCAGAGCGATCGAAAACCGGACCGCCTCGGGCGTTGATATGGCGAATTTCCCCATCGTTGGCTCGAATGATGCGTAAGTTCACTTCAAAGGCTTTTCTTTGCAGTGCCGGAATCCGAATCGCCTCCTCGTGGAGTGGGAGATCGTCGGGGTGAATCAGGGCCGAAACTTCTTCGGGTTTGGGAGCCGGCAGATTCGGATCGAGGCCATGGATGAGAAAAAGTTCCTCCGTCCAATAGGTTTCGCGAGTTTCGACATCGAACTCCCAACACCCGACATGAGCCATTCGTTGAGCATTTCGCAACATCATTTCCGATCGCCGCAGTCGAGCTTCAATATGTTTGCGATGCTCAATTTCTCCGTGCAGGCGGGCATTCGCCACCATCAATTCTTGCCAGATGTTGGCGGCCATGGAATCGAGCATCTCTTTCGGGGGATCGGATAATCCCTTGGCGGACTGGGTTTCAATGTTGTAAACCGGATCGAGACAGTATCCCCGACCGTAGTGGGTTTGAATCAAATTGTTAATTCCCGCCTGTTCGAGTTTACGGCGAATGCTGCGGATGTGGCTGTTGATGGTGGCATCGGTGGGCAATTCATCGTCCAATGTCCAGAGGCGATCGCCAATTTTGTCGCGAGAAAACATTTGCCGGGGATGCCTCAAAAATAGCTCCAGAATTTGATATTCCTTGCGGTTGACTTTCAAAATTTGACCGCAGCAGGTGATCTGCCCGGAGGCGGGATTGAGAGACATGGGCCCCCAGGTGAGCAGGGGACTAGCCCGACGCAGGCTCCGCCGCGCCAGAGCCCGGAGATGAGCCAGCAGTTCTGGGATGCGAATGGGTTTCACCAAACAAGTATCCGCGCCGCTATCTAAACCCTCGATACAAGTCTCCGCATCGGAAGGCTCCAACATCAGCAAAACGATCACCGGGTTGCCCACATCCCGCAACCGACTACAGAAGGCAATTCCATCCAACTTGGGTAACAGCAACTCCAGCAAAACCGCATCGTACATAAATGCCTGGATCAATTCCCAAGCCTCCTCGCCATCGGTGGCCACATCGACGACAAAGTTTTGGCGAGATAAGTCTTGATGCAGTTGGTTCTGTAGGGTTGTGTCCGGGGAGGTGAGCAGAATTCTCATGGTTTGGTGTCCGGCTCGGGTAAATCGGCGGGAGCATACCTCCCACATTACACAAACTTTTCAGATTTCGATCATATATTATTCGGGTGTAGTTAAATCGGTCAGAGTGACTCTATGATTCCCGCCTCACATCAGGCCAATGATTTCATTCAAAAGAATGCCGTAACGAGCGGTGTAATCAACGCCATCATCAACGGCGTGATCGGCTGGCTTATGTTTCGAGGAAAAGAGACGATACCTCTGACCGTTGACACGATATCAGCCCATGAAAAAACGGTCTTCTCGACGGGGGTGATGACGGCATTCATGCTGTCGCTCATCTTAGGAACGATCGCCTTTTTTACATTCGGCAAAAAAGCCAAAGATTTCTCAGTTCCATTCCCCGAACTTTTAAACCGACCCTTTTTATTTTTTGGGGTGAGAACTATCCTATTTTATTCTCTGTTTGCCTTCGGTACGGTGACATTGTTTGCCCTCTTTTTACAAAAGTTTTTGGGAACGATTCCCGTGACACCATTAGTCGGTGCCATCATCTTGGGTATCATTGCCGGGATTGCCTCTTGGTTTATCAATGCGGCGGTCATGAAAGCCATGCTGCGGCACGAGTAGTAGAGCCGTTTCATTAGCCCTCGAAAACTAGCGAGCAGGAGAGGGATATTTGGCGGGAGAAAGGGTTAATTTTGATTATTTTTACGCCCGATTGAAGACTCTCTCCCCCATGTTTTCAGGTTGATAATTCGGATGGGATATGACGAGTATTTAATATTGTGGAGATTTTGCAAGTATGACAGTTTTGGAAACCTTCGGACTCCAGGATCAAGTCGCCATTGTCACGGGGGGCGGTGCCGGTATCGGTCGGGGCATTGCCGAATTATTTGCCCAGGCTGGGGCGGCGGTGGTCGTCAGTGATTTAAAAGAAGAAACGGCCACAGCAGTAGCCGACGGCATCAAGGAAAAAGGCGGTCGCTCTATAGCCGTGCCTTGCGATGTCACCAAGGATTCCGACTTGGAAAATTTGGTCCAGTCTACCCTCGACGCTTTTGGCAAAATTACCCTGCTAATCAACAATGCCGGGGGGGGCGGTCCTCAACCTTTCGATATGCCGATGGATACGTTTATTTGGGCTTACAAAATCAATGTATTTTCCGTGTTTCATCTGTGCCAATTGTGCGCCCCCCACATGGAAGCAGCCGGACAGGGGGCGATTTTAAATATCTCTTCGATGTCGGCGGAAAATAAGAATATCAACATGGCATCTTACAGTTCTTCCAAAGCCGCCGTCAGCCACCTGACCAGGAATATCGCCTTCGATTTGGGACCCAAGGGAATTCGGGTGAATGCGATCGCCCCCGGTGCCATCAAAACCGACGCGCTGGCGAAGGTGCTGACCCCCGAAGTCGAAAAAGTCATGCTCAAACATACCCCCTTGGCGCGGTTGGGAGAACCCAAGGATATCGCCTATGCGGCATTGTTTCTCTGTTCCCCCGCAGCCAGTTGGATCAGCGGGCAAGTGCTGACCGTCAGCGGCGGCGGCGTTCAGGAATTGGATTAATTTTTCGCCTGAGAAACTGACTGTATTTCAAAGTATTTAAACCCCAAAAGGAGACCACCATGAGCAATTTTGATTCCTTCGCCGACTTTCGGATGAATAACCATGTGGCGATCATCACTGGCGGCGCTCAAAACATCGGGGAAGCGATCGCCAAAACCTTTTCCGGTGCCGGGGCGAAGGTGATGATTGCCGACTTGAACGGAGAAAAAGCCCAGGCTACCGCAGCCGCTATTCAAGCCGAAACTGGCAATGAAGCATTGGGCATCGGCTGCAACGTCACCGTCGAGGCAGACATCCAAGCCTGCGTCGCCAAAACCGTCGAAGCCTTCGGTGGCATTTCAACCCTGGTCAATAACGTCGGTTGGGGCAAAGCCTACGACGACCCCCTCGACGTTCCCTTGGAAGAGATGGTCGAAAGCTACAAACTCAATACCCTGTCAGCCATGCGGATGACCTCCGCCTGCCGCCCCTATCTCCTGCAAGCCGAAAATGCCACCATCACCAACTCCGGTTCCCTGGTGGGGGTCTTGCCCGCTTTTGACTTCATCGCCTACTCCGCCGCCAAAGCCGCACTCAACCACATGATGCTGGGTTTAGCCCACTATTTTGCCAAGCAGGTCCGCATCAACACGGTGCTGATCGGTACAGTCATCACCCCGGGCTACGCGGAGGCGGGTTTAGATGAACAGGCTCAGTACGCCCTGGCTCACCCCGACAACCTGACCGGGCGGGCTGGCAAACCCCAGGATATTGCCAACGCCTTCCTGTGGCTGGCTTCACCGGCGGGGTCCTGGGTGAGCGGCCAGACCTTGCAAGTCTCCGGCGGTGGCAAGCGGGTCCGCCTAAAGCCCGAATAAATCCGAGGGGGCGATTCCAGATGAAAATTTGGACCCTTTTTCACCCCCGGCAAACAACCAAAACATGGGCTGAGTCCCGCCGTTCCCACGGTTGCAGAAGTCGGGGGAGATGCCGTCCGCCCAGGGGGGTTATGTGTGGCTAGGTTATACGAACAGCACTGGAGCATGAAAACCTTGTCTCTTTAGCTCTTGGTAGGTTGGGTTTCACCCAACATTTGTAGGTTGGGTGAAACGAGGGTGAAACCCAATATAACGGAGAGATGGTGGTGTTGGGTTCCGTACCTCCACCCAACCTACTTAAATAAGCGATCGCTCTTGGTAGGTTGGGTTTCACCCAACATTTGTAGGTTGGGTGAAACGAGGGTGAAACCCAATATAACGGAGAGATGGTGGTGTTGGGTTCCGTACCTCCACCCAACCTACTTAAATAAGCGATCGCTCTTGGTAGGTTGGGTTTCACCCAACATTTGTAGGTTGGGTGAAACGAGGGTGAAACCCAATATAACGGAGAGAT
>NZ_JBIMLI010000162.1:0-9728 GCF_051859755.1 Limnospira sp. | reverse complement strand
TATAACTCGGATGCGATCGCCACATCCCAGATTAATATATGACTGTGACATTCCCCGACCCCCAGAAACCCGGTTTCAGACTTGACTGAGTTTTGGGGAGGGTGGGGAGGGAAAAGGAGAGAACGGAACCGTATTTGTGAGTGATAAATGTGCTAAAATCAAATCATAACAGACATAAAAATGTTGGGTTACTTTTGCCCAGGTAGCATTGGTATGACATATTTTGAGGTAAGACAATGAAGGCATTTGAGGTATTGGGAAAAGTCAATCATCAGGGTCACATTTTGCTAGATGAACCTTTAGAAGTTAAACCTGATATTCGGGTCAAAGTTATCGTTTTGATATCTGATGAAGATGAATTGGATGCTGACGATACTCCGGTTGAGGAAATTCAAGCCAGTTTAATCCGAGCGTTGCAAGATGCTCAAGCCGGAAGAAGAATTCCCCTAGAACAAATGTGGGAGGGAATTGATGCCGAATAATCCTGAATTAGTGAACATTTATTTCACACCTGAATATCGTGATAACCTCAAAAAATTAGCCAAAAAATATCGAAATATTCGCTCTGATACTCAGGGGTTAATAGAGGAACTCCAAAAAGGCTCGGTGTTAGGCGATCGCCTTTCGGGTTTTGGTGATCATCTTTATGTTTACAAGGTCAGAGCTAAAAATAGTAATATCCAAAAAGGCAAAAGTGCTGGATATCGCATTATTTATTTACTGGAATCAGAAACCAGCATTTTGTTATTGACGATTTATAGTAAATCGGAGCAGGAAGATATTACTAAGGAGCAAATTAAAAGTATTTTAGATAATTTTCATCAAGCATAGTAAAGTGGGTGGGGTTCAAGAAATCGGTTTTCTTACAGCATCTATATCTGGTTCAATAAGATTTAAGCAATCAACCTATTTTCTGAGTCTCTGTGTAGTCAAGAAACAGGGTTGATAAAATCCCTTAAATTTATCTAATAGCTAACCCTGATATTGGTCAAATCTCATCAGGATCTGAATGCCTAAGAATACCTATAACTCGGATATAACTCGGATGCGATCGCCACATCCCAGATTAATATATGACTGTGACATTCCCCGACCCCCAGAAACCCGGTTTCTTTGGGGTAAAATGGGGATGGTATTCTCTACCCGGTGTGTGGCGATGGATGAAAAGCGATCGCAGTCTTATCTCTCGCGGATTCGAGAACTCCTTACCTGTGCCAATGGGATGGAGTTGTCTGGGAGGGGGGACTATCTCCGTCATGGTGGGAAACCCAAATAAAATCTCTATTGTTACCCAGGAAATCACCATGAATATTAGGCAATTGATTGATTTCGCCGACCCGGTTAATTGGTGACGGGGAAACGTGATCAACGGGATTCAATGTGGGGGGGATAGGGTAAAATTGGGGTGCGATCGCTCTAACAATTTGAAATTCAGTCAATCCATCCCTTCAACTGGTAATGTTCGGATAAAACTTTTCCAGTCATCGACTTTTGAAGCGGTAATATCTAAAATGGGGATATTAACGGTCGTAGTTACTCTGTAATAAGTGATTATGGTCGGTTCCGCTTGTCCTAAACCGTAGCGATTGGCAACCCTTCTCGCCTCTTGACAGTTAATGCTGTAGGCTCCCATTTTGATATTTCCGCCCCCCGCATAATATCGCCAAATAATTATGTCTAAAGGTCGCCTGCCGGAACTTAAACTTTGCAGACATTCATGGCGGGTAATTTCAAACATTTTGGCAATATGCACATCATAACGGCTCAACTGCCCTCCGTAAGCCGATGTTTCCCTGGGGCGGCGATCGGGAACAACAAAATCAGCGACACGGATTTCCTGTTCCGGAGAGGGAAAAAATACGATCCGGGTAATGGGAACCGCAGTAGACTGGGCGATCGCCTCTTGCAATATCCCCAAAGTTGAGCAGGTCACAGTTAAACTGACCCCTATCACTTTTTGTATGAATGCCATTATATCTATAGGTTTAACTTGAGTTGATTTGATTCTAGCCAACTCCCTATTCAGAGTCAATCCTACCCCCTCACCAAGGGAACGTCACCTCCAAGGTAGGGGATAAAATGGGGATGCGATCGCATTTTCACTGACCTGCTTATCTGTACTAATAGCTAACCCTGATGTTGGTCAAATCTCATCAGTATCTGAATGCCTAAGCATACCTATAACTCCGATATAACTCCGATGCGATCGCCACATCCCAGATTAATATATGACTGTGACATTCCCCCACCCCCAGAAAACCGGTTTTTTGGGGTATAATGGAGATGGTATACCCTACCCCGTGTGTGGCTATCGATGAAAAGCGTGTGCAGGCTTATCTCTTGCTGATTCAAAAACTCCTCGCCTGTCCGGGTGTGGAAGAACCGCAAATCCTCAAACGTCATCTGGAGTAGCTGGATAAGGGGTTTGTGCAGGTGTGCGAGTTGGTGGCGGCACAGTTGCAGGAGGTGAGACTGGAAATCTGAATTTTAACAGTTTCTCTGTTCCTCGGGGTAAACACATCAAAATATGGAATTTACTGGAATCTCTTAGATTCTTAACAGATATGGTACATTTATTTGGCTTCGACTCAAATATTCATTTTTTGATTTTCCTAAATCAGCTCGTTTATAGACCATTTTTATGGCTAAAAAATACTGTAGTATCATTATTTATAATGTTCGGGAAAATCGTATTATTTTTGGTATTATTCTCAATAGTAGTATGGCTAATAGGCTTTTTATTTAATAAGGTGAGGAAAGTTTTAGATCCGCCTCGCTTGAAAAAATTGAAGCTAAATGTTGAGCAATCGAAATTGTATGGTGGTGAGCGTGTGCCTTTGTCGGCTCAAGGGTACGATCAGTATGGAAATTCAATTGCAGTTGACAATATAGAATGGTCAAGTTCATCGGGTCGCATTGTCAAAAATCAATTTGAAGCAGGAGAGCAGTCTGAAACAGTTGTGATCACGGCAAAATCTGGGAGTATTACTGATACAACTTCGCTACGAGTAACTGAGCGACCTAGGTTGGTTAAAGTGGCGATCGCCAAACCAAAATCAACAGAAATTGATTCAGGGGAAAGCTATACCTTTGAAGCCTACGGTTTAGATCAGTATGGCGATCGATATAAACTGGAGCAACTCCGCTGGTCAATTAAAGTTAATCCTCATCTCGGTTTAATCAATCAGGATGGTCACTTCCAAGCAAATAGCACAAGTTTTGGGCAGTGTACTATTCAAGCTCAAGTTGACCAGTTTGTGGCGACGCAAGAAATTGTTATTCCTCGAAGATTAACTGAGATCAAAATTCTCCCTGCTCACAGTCAGCTCCAACCCGAAGAGTATGAGTATTTTAGGGTTGAAGGTTATGATCAAAGTGGTCTTAATTTTGAATTAAGTGATGTGTCATGGAGTTGCGATCGCGGCGGGAAGATTAACCAGCAAGGTATTTTTCGCGCGGGTTACGATGCGCGTTTTGTCAAGGTAGAAGCAACGTTTGGGGAGTTGACTGATGCCATTCAAGTTGAATTATTACCCGTTTTACGGCGTTTAGAATTAAAACCTTCTTATGTTACCTTGGCACCGGGGGCAAACAAACAATTTGAAGTGATAGGGCGCGACCAGTTTGGTGAGCGAATTGACCCGGGTTATCTAGTTTGGAATGCCGAAGTTGGGACGATTACTCAATCGGGTTTTTATCAAGCCGACCCAAGCGCTCAAGGTAAGTATTCCGTGGAGGTTGCATCGACAACTGCACCCAAGTGGACAAGAACACCAAGACATATTTTTCTCAGTATTTCAATCATCAGCAAAATTGCCTCTTTTCTTTTGAAAGTTGGGGATGGTGATATAAATCTACTCCTTGGTAATCAGGATACTGAAAAGATGTTGATGCCTGTTGATCAAGATGCCCAGGGGGAAACATCTGATTTGGCCAAGACAGAGCAGATTATTCGTGACTATGAAAGTTTTTTTTACAAGCAGTTGGCGCGATTATTTTCCACGGTGGGGCGTTTTTGTGAGGGGGAAGCTAATGCCAAGGTCAACTCAAAAGCTGTTGTTGTCATTGAAATCAACCCCCCAATTGACCCAGACAAAGACAAAGACAAAAAATTTGAACTTCCTGATTTCAGTGAAATTCAGCGATCGAGATTTGAACTTCCTGATTTAATTGAAATTCAGCGATCGAGTTTTCGTTGGTTTTTAGAAACCGGGCTAATTGAAGAATTAGAAAGTTTCTCGCCCATCAGTGATTATACAGGGAAACTAGAACTGCATTTCTTAGCCAGAGATTACAAGCTGAAACAGCCCAAATATGACGTAGACGATGCCAAACGGCGGGATAGTACATACTCCGTGCAGATGTACGTCCCTACCCGACTAATTAACAAAGAAACCGGGGAGATTAAGGAGCAGGAAGTTTTTATCGGAGACCTGCCCTTAATGACCGAACGTGGCACGTTTATTATTAACGGAGCCGAGCGAGTTATTGTTAACCAAATTGTGCGGAGTCCGGGGGTATACTACAAATCGGAAATCGATAAAAACCAACGACGTACCTATAGCGCCTCCCTCATCCCGAACCGAGGCGCTTGGTTGAAATTTGAAACCGATAAAAATGATCTAGTTTGGGTAAGAATTGACAAAACTCGCAAACTATCGGCTCAGATACTTCTGAAAGCCCTAGGATTGACGAATAACGAAATATTTGACGCATTGCGGCACCCAGACTACTTCCAAAAAACCATCGAAAAAGAAGGGGAATTTAGCGAAGAAGATGCCCTGATGGAGTTGTATCGAAAACTGCGACCAGGGGAACCTCCCACCATCACCGGGGGAGAACAACTTTTGCAGAATCGCTTCTTTGACCCGAAACGCTATGATTTGGGTCGGGTAGGACGGCATAAACTGAACCGGAAACTAAGGCTAAGTGTGCCAGATAGCACCAGAGTCCTAACTCCCACTGATATTCTATCGGCGATCGACTACCTGATTAACCTAGAATACGACATCGGCGAAACCGATGACATTGACCACCTGGGTAATCGTCGGGTGCGTTCAGTAGGGGAACTATTGCAAAACCAAATCCGAGTAGGTTTAAACCGTTTAGAAAGAATTATTCGGGAACGGATGACCGTTGGCGATGCCGAAACCCTAACCCCCGCCTCCCTAGTGAACCCGAAACCTTTGGTAGCAGCCATCAAAGAATTTTTCGGGTCTAGCCAACTGTCCCAATTTATGGATCAAACTAACCCCCTAGCGGAATTAACCCATAAACGGCGTTTATCTGCCCTAGGTCCCGGTGGCTTAACACGAGAACGGGCTGGCTTTGCTGTGCGTGATATTCACCCAAGCCACTATGGTCGTATCTGTCCCATCGAAACCCCAGAAGGACCGAACGCGGGTCTAATTGGCTCCCTGGCTACCCACGCCCGGGTTAACCCCTACGGCTTCATCGAAACCCCTTACTATCCCGTAGAAAATGGACGAGTGCGCCGAGATTTGTCTCCGGTGTATATGACGGCTGACGAGGAAGACGATTTACGGGTAGCACCAGGAGACATTAGCTATGACTCCGAGGGATATATCCTCGGCGACCTAGTTCCGGTGCGTTATCGTCAGGACTTCACCAAAACCAGCCCCGACCAAGTGGACTATGTAGCGGTTTCCCCGGTGCAAATTGTCTCGGTAGCTACCTCCCTAATTCCCTTCCTAGAACACGATGACGCTAACCGTGCGCTGATGGGTTCCAATATGCAGCGCCAAGCAGTTCCGCTGCTGCGTCCTGAACGTCCGTTTGTAGGAACGGGACTAGAAGCCCAGGCGGCGCGGGACTCAGGTATGGTGATTGTATCTCGTACTGATGGAGAAGTCAGTTATGTGGATGGCGCGAAAATTCGGGTGATTGACCCGGAAGGTTGGGAAATCGAATATGAACTGCAAAAATACCAACGGTCTAACCAAGATACCTGCTTAAACCAGCGCCCCTTAGTCTATGAAGGCGACCAAGTAGTGGCAGGTCAGGTGTTAGCTGATGGTTCCTCGACGGAAGGGGCAGAATTGGCTCTGGGTCATAACGTTTTAGTGGCCTATATGCCCTGGGAAGGCTACAACTATGAAGACGCAATCCTAATTAGTGAACGTCTGGTTTATGACGATGTTTATACGTCAATCCATATCGAAAAATTTGAGATTGAGGCGCGACAAACCAAACTAGGACCCGAAGAAATTACCCGCGAAATACCCAACGTCGGGGAAGACTCCCTGCGACAACTGGACGCTTCCGGGATTATTCGCATTGGCGCTTGGGTAGAGTCGGGAGATATTCTGGTAGGAAAAGTTACCCCGAAAGGAGAGTCGGACCAACCCCCAGAAGAAAAACTGCTGCGGGCTATCTTTGGAGAAAAAGCCAGGGATGTGCGGGATAACTCGCTGCGGGTTCCTAATGGTGAAAAAGGGCGGGTGGTCGATGTGCGGGTGTTTACCCGAGAACAAGGCGATGAACTGCCCCCAGGAGCTAATATGGTGGTGCGGGTCTATGTGGCACAAAAACGTAAAATTCAGGTGGGAGACAAAATGGCGGGCCGCCACGGTAATAAGGGGATTGTCTCGCGTATTCTTCCCATTGAAGATATGCCCTATCTCCCTGATGGTCGGCCAATGGATATCGTCCTGAATCCCCTGGGTGTGCCTAGTCGTATGAATGTAGGTCAAATCTTTGAGTGTTTGATGGGATGGGCGGGAGAAAACCTGAAACGGCGGTTTAAGGTGATCCCGTTTGATGAAATGTTTGGTCAAGAAATGTCCCGTGAGACAGTCCACAGTAAACTTAAAGAAGCCCGCGAAAAACTCAAAAAGGATTGGTTATTTAGTGAGGAATACCCAGGCAAAACTATTGTTTATGACGGCCGCACGGGAGAAGCCTTTGACCAACCGGTAACGGTGGGTATCGCTTATATCCTCAAGTTGGTTCACTTGGTGGATGATAAGATTCACGCCCGGTCTACTGGTCCTTATTCTTTGGTGACTCAACAGCCGTTGGGTGGAAAGGCACAACAAGGCGGTCAGCGGTTCGGAGAAATGGAGGTGTGGGCATTGGAAGCGTTTGGGGCAGCTTATACTTTGCAAGAGTTGCTAACGGTTAAGTCTGATGATATGGCAGGCCGTAATGAAGCTCTCAATGCGATCGTTAAAGGCAAAGCTATCCCTCGACCAGGTACGCCAGAATCGTTTAAAGTGCTGATGCGGGAGTTGCAATCTTTGTGTTTGGATATTGCAGCTCATAAGGTGGAAACTAACAAAAAGGATGGTGCTAGTAAAGATTTGGAGGTAGACCTGATGGCTGATGAGCCTCACCGGGTCAGAACACCTTCTAAGCCTACATACGATTTGAGCGTCATTGATGACGACGATCAGGGTAACCGGTTGTAGGTCAATTCATCTGCTGGGGCGGGTTCAGAAATTGGGTAGGTGGACTTGATGGCTGATTCGGAAAGCATCACCTACAAGCACCTGCCCCTCTCCGCGCACCCGCGACGATGGAACGGTTTTTTGTGTTAGCATTCAATGCAATGGATGGGTTGTTCTGTGAGCGCATTTTGGGACGGGCTAAGGACTGGGAATGTCACGGTGGTAAATATAAACGAGTCCGACATCGGGGGATTGTTTGCGAACGTTGCGGGGTAGAAGTTACAGAATCGCGGGTGCGACGACATCCCATGGGCTTTATTAAGCTGGCGGTTCCTTGACCAGGAGAGTTCGAGAAGATAAGGAGGGGAACATGATTTCCCAATATGTGCGGACAACGGCTGGTCGAATTATCTTCAATAAAACTGTGCTAGATGCTCTAGTTTAACAATACAAGGCGGCTTGGGGAGAGATTTACTCAGTAGATAATATCCGAAAACCCGCCGATGCCTGAAAATTTTAACTTTGACTGTGAACTGCTCCCTGGTCAGATAATCGAGGTGATAATGTGCATCCTTTTACTATTGCTGTCTTGCTCAGTATGCTGGATGGGGTGCGGTAAAAAAAGGCGATCGCCTTAAAGCCAGAAACCGCCTTTCTGTCAACATCTGTGTTTCTGTGGCAAAAATTTGGTCAAGAAACCCGGTTTTTGCGGTGCGGGGATGGGGTAAAATGGGGATGGTATTCTCTACCCGGTGTGTGGCTATGGATGAAAAGCGATCGCAGTCTTATCTCTCGCTGATTCAAGAACGCCTCAACGTTCAGGGCAGGGACTAAAATACTAGGGTGTGTAGGAACACTCAGTCGTCAGTAGAAACTGAGACTCTAAACTTGCCCACCAATCCTTGACTGGAGATAGATGTCTGGTATGCGTATTTACCTAGACACAAGCGTTTTAAATCGTCCCTTTGACGATCAATCACAGGTCTAAATATTTTTAGAAACCCAGGCGTTTCTTCTAATTCTAACCCTGATTGAAAGTCAGAAAATTGCTCTGGTCAGTTCCAGTGTTTTAGACTATGAAAATAGTCGTAACTCTCGTCTTGAGCGTGCCAATGCTGTCAATCTCTGGCTTAGTTTGTCCAAGACCTATCAGAAACTGACACCTGAGATTCGCCTTCGAGCAAAAGCACTGGAAGAGATGGGTGTTAAGTCTTTAGATGCTTTACACATTGCCAGCGCGGAAGCGTCTGGGAGTGATTATTTTCTCACCTGCGATAAACGTCTGATTAATCGCTGCCAAGCCCTAGATTTACCAGTTATGAATCCCACCTATTTGATCACGGAGGTTGATTATGAAGGTTAATTTACCAAAAGAACGACAAGTTATCGAAGAGGCGCTAAAAATCCTATCCGCTCACATGGAACCTGTCAAATTTGCTAGATTTGTTGTGGCTTGTCAACTGGGGTCAGGCGATTATTTGTTGATTAAAGATGATACCTTTGCGGATGAAACAGTGGATAGTTTATATGACAAAATTCGGGATTTTGAGCAGGAACAAACTTGAGGTAGCGTTTACAAATGGGTGTTAACTATCCAGTTTCTGGGACAAGTTTTGTTAAAAATGAGTCGGTGGAAGCAACCCGGTTTCTGGATTGTGGTGTAAAATGGGGATGGTATTCTCTACCCCCTGTGTGGCGATGGATGAACACGGAGTGCAGTCTTATCTCTCGCGGATTCAAGAACTCGTTACCTTTGCCAAGCGGCTGCTGGGGAATGAATGTCTTTTGAAATGATGAGGTGATGGTAGATGCAAGAAATTAACATACAAATTTCCATCGAATTAATTGAGCAAGGTGAGACGGCAGTTTTAGAACAAATTGCCATGCAACTTTACGAAAATAAGGTGTTTACCTTTAGTCAAGCCCGTCGGTTGTTGAATTATTCCCTGTGGGAGTTTCAAAAACTGTTGGGAGAAAATCATGTTGTTCGGCAATACGACCAAGATGATTTAGCAGAGGATATCGAAGCGATTAAATCAGGATTGTGGGATGGTTAAAGTCATTTAAAATGCTATTGATTAATTTTGCAAGTATTAGTCGCTATATCTCTCAGTTTAGATTCCAACAGATTCTCTCAGAGAGGGGCATCAATATTCATTACGATTTGGAGGAATTGCAGGAGGATATACAGCATTTAACGGCTAAGGGATGGCTATGATTGTCGTGAGTGATACTTCTCCTTTAAGTGGGTTGGCATTGGAAGTGAAAGCAGAAGAATTATTGATTGATGAACGGTTAGGACGAAGGGAAGCAATCAAT
>NZ_JBIMLI010000161.1:0-9761 GCF_051859755.1 Limnospira sp. | reverse complement strand
AAAGCGCCTAACGCACCCTACGGGAGGGAATTGGTGCGTTACGGCGCTGATGAAATTGCTTGAGTTGGATTCCCGTTGGAAAAAGCGCCTAACGCACCCTACGGGAGGGAATTGGTGCGTTACGGCGCTGATGAAATTGCTTGAGTTTAATTGCCGTTTTCCAAAGCGCCTAACGCACCCTACGGGAGGGAATTGGTGCGTTACGGCGCTGATGAAATTGCTTGAGTTGGATTCCCGTTTTCCAAAGCGCCTAACGCACCCTACAATGTTTCTGTATGCCTAAATTATAAACCCAAAGCCTAATAAGAAGCAAGTCCAAAAGTGAACGGAAACGGCGATGAATTTGCAATTGCTAACCTGTTGGGGTTGATGATGATATTCTCGGACATGGCGACATAATTGAATGGCTGGGAAAACTCCGGCAAAACTTAACAAAGTCCAAATTGGGAAAAATCCGCCGAGGACTCCAATTAGGGTTAATCCGAAAATACTACCACAAAACCAGGGTAAAATTTGCGCGCCGCGTTGGGTCCCTAAGCGGACAATAGGCGATCGCTTTCCGGCGGCGATATCATCTTCTACTTGGTGAAAATGGGAACAAAATAATATTAAGCTGGTGGCTATTCCGACTATAAGGGAGACGGCTAAATTCAGCAGTGACCAGGTTTGGGTTTGACTATAATAAACGGCGGACATTCCTACCGGTCCGAAGGCAAAAAAGCAGAGAAATTCCCCCAAGCCTTGATAACCGAGACGGAAAGGCGGCCCCTGGTAAAGATACCCTAAAAAACAGGAGAGGATAATTAACCCCAAAACGGTTAAATCTTGCTGCCACCAACAGATTAACATAATTTGGGCGATCGCCACTAACAGGCACAGATTACCAATGGTTAAAATTAGGGCTTTATTCCCGGTTAAATTCACGAGAGAATGATGTTTATTTTTATCGATGCCAGTCTCGGAATCAAAGACATCATTAAGTAGGTTTTCCCAAGCTAAGATTAAAATAGCGGCGGTTAGGAAAGCCATAAACACGCCCCAATTTATTAAACCAGTCTCCGACTTGGCGAGGGCAGTTCCGACCCAAATAGGCATAATAGCGACGCTGTACATGGGTGGCTTAATGGCAGCTAACCAAAGTTTGGAATTGGAATCAGCAATCAGTTTTGTAGTCATCATTTATTAAGTGAAGATGGTCGGCAAAAATCTAGTTTAAACGAGGGAGGGAATGGGGGAGGATCGGATATTTTCTACAATTAGTTTAAAGTTATCCGACGGCACAATGGTAATCCCTCGGCGCACGGGACGCACGGGACCCAAATCGGCGAGGGAAAATTGACAACGGCTGAGGACGATCGCCAAGATGATTTTAATCTCAAATAGAGATAATGCCATGCCGATACAACTGCGAGAACCTCCACCAAAGGGGAAATATTCATAGGGGGAAAATCGACGTTCCAAAAATCTCTCTGGTCGAAATTTTTTGGGTTCTGGGTAGGTTTGCGATCGCATCTGTGCTAGGTGAATACACGGCACTAAGATAGTACCAGGTTCAAAGCGATCGCCGCGAATAGTCACAGACTCACGCACCACACGAGGCTGAGAAATTAAAGCAATAGGGTGCAGACGCAAAGCCTCCCGACAAACTGCTGTTAAATAGGGAAGTTGCACCGCCTGCGTCGGGTCGCTATCACTTCCGAGGGTCTGCAATTCGGCGACAAGTTGATCTCTAATGTGGGGGAATTGATGAATTAAATAAAACACCCAAGCGGTGGCTGAGGCAGTGGTATCATAACCTAGCAACAATAGGGTGATAATCTGATCACGCAATTCGCGATCGCTCATACCCTCGCCGTTTTCGTCCCTGGCGGAAATTAGCAAAGATAGGACATCTTCCCCTGTGGCTTCCCGGCGGCGATCGGCTATGACAGTATAAATCAGATCATCAATTTGTTGTCGCTGTCGGAGAAATTTGCCCCAGGGACTCGCCGCACCCAGATCTTGCTGTAAAGCCGGCCAAAAAAACTGTAGGGAGTTGAGGGGGGAATTCACCCATTCTAAATAGGTTTCTAGGGTCTGTTGCAGTTGGTCATACAAATAACCGGGACCCAACCCCAAAACTACCTGCAAAATGGTTTGTAGGGACATTTGGGCGGTATACTGGCGGATAGAGATACAATCGCCAACAGACCAGTTTTCAGTCACGGAGTGGGCAATATTGGCGATCGCCTCACCATAGCGGGGTAGTTGCTTCCCGTGTAGGGGTGGCATTAACAACTGTCTCAAACGTTGGTGTTCCGACCCGTCTTTAGCAATTAAAGACTGTGGCCCGGTCAGGGGTTCAAATACATGGGTAATGCGTCCTAATTCTAGTTGATCAGCCGGACACAGACCCTCAGAACCTGCAAAAATTGCCTCGATCGCCTCTGGATGACTAAAAAAAACCACCGGCGGCGAGTTGTTACCCAAAACCCGCAGAGTAAAGCGATCGCCATATTTATCGGCACAGTTTTCTAGGTATTTGGGAGGATCAATAACAAGCTGCAAAATTTGCAGGGGGGACATTAATCTAGGGCCATCAGGCAGTTTCATGAGTATAGTCGAATGCAGCCAATTCAGTGGTGGGTCAATCCATAATACCACCGCCTTATCCCCCTCTGACCCTCTCCTAGGGCCGGATTTGTTAAGGTTTATTACCACAGACCACCCAGTGGCGATCGCTAATATTGCCTTTTCTACAGCCTAGTGGCATAATTCCCGAACTGATTTTTCCCAATTGTCGGCTAGGTCAAGCCTCCCAAGTCTTGAACCAATATCAGTCAGTGTTGTATATTGCTCTCATAACTGACCTTCTGGGCGCAAAGGCTGTTTTCTTGGTAACATCCCTATATTGATCTGTTATTCTATTCTATGCTGGCTGTACCTCCTCCCCAATTGCTTTGGCAAGACCGCCGGGAACTGCATCGCTTTCTGTGTGAGTGCCAGCAAAATTGCCTTGTCAATTCTGACCCTCAAATTATTAGTATTGTTCGGGAAATTGATGCGGTTGACCCTCTCCGGTTTCTGGAAGCATTCTTAACGGAAGATAAGCCACATTTTTATTTTGAAAAAGCTCAGTCAAAACAGGCGATCGTCGGCGGGGATGCTGCGGTAAAATTAACTATTAACAACGGGGAAAGATTCGCCAAATCTCAAGAGTTTATCGATGCTTGGTTTCGCCGAACGATTATCGCTGGATCGGAGTCTAATTTAGCCGCGCCCGCTTTTTGTTGTAGTTTCACCTTTTTTCAGGACAATTATCAATCCAATTCCGAACATTATTATTTGAGGAATTACCCGGATGTAGATAACTATCATTCCCGCCCGGTGTTCCCCGCCGCCACGGTATTTTTGCCAGCTATTCTACTGTATCAAAAAGGCGATCGCTATACTTTGTTAATCAATGTTTTGGTTGACAAAAAATCGGACATTGAGGCTGTAACTGCCTCTATATGGGGGAAAATCGACAAGGTTAATGGTCTGCAAAGTGGCAGAATACAGTCGGAAATCACCAATAAATTACACCCGCAAACTATTTGGATCAATCCACAAGTGGGGGAATTTCATCATTCTGTATCGGAGAATTTGCGGTTAATTTCTACTGGAAAACTCAGTAAAGTTGTGCTATCCCAAGCCTTTGATATTTGCTCAGATACACCTTTTCGGCTCATCAATTCCCTGGCAAATTTGCGATCGCTTTATCCCGACTGCTACATTTTTTCCACGGGAAACAGCCAAGGTAAAAACTTTATCGGTGCTAGTCCAGAGCGTCTAATTACAGTCAATCAAGGTAATTGTAGCACCGATGCGCTGGCAGGTTCTGCCCCCCGTGGGGAAACCCAAGCAGAAGATACAGAAATCGCCCACCGCCTCCTCTCCAGTGACAAAAACCTACGGGAACATCAAGCCGTAGTCGATTTTATCATCGAACGTCTATTGCATCTAGGCTTGACCCCAGAGCGATCGCCAAAACCCAGACTAATGCAGTTATCCAATATTCAACACCTGTGGACCCCCATAACCTCCCCCATATCCGCCGATATCCACCTCTTAGATATATTGGCGAAACTACACCCGACCCCCGCCGCCGCCGGGACTCCCTGCGAAGTAGCGATCGCTCAAATTAGGCAATACGAAACCTTTGACCGCTCCTTATATGCGGCTCCTTTGGGTTGGGTAGACTATCATGGTAATGGGGAATTTATCGTAGGTATCCGTTCTGCTTTGATAGATAGCGATCGAGCTAGACTGTTCGCTGGGGCGGGAATAGTCGCTGGCTCCGAACCTGAGCAAGAATTAGCCGAAATTCAACTTAAACTACAAGCACTGCTCAGGGGTTTAGTATAACACAAAAATCGCTGGATTAACTGCTCATTATGGAAATTCGAGATCTGGGTGAACAGGGGTTATTAGCAATGGTTAAAAGGTTTTGTCCCCTAGAAGTAGTGGGAGATGATGCCGCTGTCCTCAGTCCCGTTGCTGATCAGTCCCTGGTGGTGACAACTGATATGTTAGTCGAAGGCTGTCATTTTAGCGATCGCACTACCCCCGCCATAGCAGTAGGATGGAGATCAGTATCCGCTAATTTGTCAGATCTGGCAGCCATGGGAGCCTCTCCCCTAGGAATTACCGTAGCTTTGGGGTTGAGAGGAGAAACACCTATTAACTGGGTTGAACAGTTATATGAGGGGATGGCTGAATGTTTAGACCAATTCCAAACCCCAATTATCGGCGGCGATATTTGTCGCTCCCCTATCAATACCATCTCAATTACTGCTATTGGTACAGTTGCGCCCCAACGAATTATTAAGCGATCGACAGCACAACCAGAATGGGCGATCATGGTCAGCGGCGCTCATGGTCACTCCCGAGCCGGACTAGAATTGCTGCTAAATGAGAATTTAGGTGCATCCCTATCAGAAACCGAAAAGCGATCGCTTCAACACCATCATCAGTATCCGCAACCGCGACTAGATATATTACCCAGCCTACAAAAGCTATGGGATAGCGATCCTCACCTAATTATTGCTGGTATGGACAGCAGCGATGGTTTAGCTGATGCGATCGTGCAGATCAGCCAAGCCAGTGGAGTGGGAGCTAGAATCGAAGCCCAAAAACTGCCCCATTCCAACTCCCTTTTCCAACTAGCCCCAGCAGAGACCGTCCTTGATTGGGTACTCTATGGCGGCGAGGATTTTGAGTTAGTTTTATGTCTACCATGCGATCGCGCCCAACAACTGATCAAACACATTCCAGGAAGTGCCATCATTGGTGTTACCACAACAGAGACCGAAACCATCCTACTTACAGGTACTCACTCTAACTCAGAAATTATCCTGACCCAAAAACAGGGATTTCAGCACTTTTGATCTGAACCAAAATCCCCCTGAGTCCCCTTACCAGTGTTTAGCCACAATCTCAGCCAAGTCTACAACCCGTTGGCTGTATCCCCACTCGTTGTCATACCAGGCCACAACTTTAACCAAGTCGCCACCCATAACCATTGTCAAACTAGCATCAACAATAGAAGAAGCATTATTTCCGCGATAGTCACTAGAAACCAGAGGCAGATCGCTATAAGCCAGAATTCCCTTCATGGGTCCTTCTGCCGCTTCTTGGAGAGCCTTATTCACTTCTTCGGTGAAAGTGGTTTTCTCCACCTGAGCCACAAAGTCCACCACAGAAACGTTAGGGGTGGGAACCCGCATAGCAATCCCATTCAGCTTACCTTTCAGTTCAGGAATCACCAAAGCCACAGCCTGAGCCGCACCAGTAGAGGTAGGAACAATATTCAGAGCAGCAGCCCGCGCCCGTCGGACATCCCGGTGACTAGCATCTAACAAACGCTGGTCGCCAGTGTAACTGTGGGTAGTGGTCATCGTTCCTTTGATGATCCCGAAATTATCTTGCAACACCTTGACCACAGGGGCTAAACAGTTAGTAGTACAACTGGCATTACTGACAATAACATGGGCATTGGGATCATAGTTATGGTCATTGACACCAACTACATAGGTTCCAATATTGCCACCTTTCCCTGGGGCAGTAATCAGAACCCTTTTCGCACCAGCAGATAAATGCTTCGATGCTCCCTCTTCCGTAACAAATACCCCTGTCGCTTCAATGATCAGATCGATACCCCATTCACTCCAGGGGAGGTTAAGAGGATTACGGTCAGAAACGCACTTAATCGTCTTACCATTGACAATCAGGGAATTCTCATCAGCCTTGATATCGGCATCATGCAAAGTCCCCAACATTGAGTCATACTTCAGCAAATGAGCATTGGTCTTGGGGTCGGAAGTGTCATTGATAGCCGTAACTTCCAGATTAGTATTTTCCCCTCTGGTCAGCCAACAACGCAGAAAGTTACGTCCGATCCTGCCAAAACCGTTGATTGCGACTTTCATCACCTTGTTTCTCCTAACGATAGTATTGCCCAACTAAGGCCTACGCCTTCTATAACGTGAGTTTATCTTGACCCCAATCATACCCTAAAGGCTGACCTCTTCTGAAGTTTAGGTATCGAAACTTTTGGTTTGATGTCCCTGGTCAGTTCACAGCAAATCCTCCATTACCCTAGATCCCCACTGGTAGAGAGCCAATTGCTGATCTGGGTGTGCTATTGTGCCTTCCCTCATAGTTAGGGGGGATTCTGCTTCCGGGTGCGATCGACTATGATTAGGGGCGCATACTTAGGATAATTAAGGCTCCGTGATCAGATCTGGGGAGGAAATGATGACCCCAAATGCCCTCGCCTGAAGCTATGGGAGGCCTTGAGTCTCAGATATCATCCGCCCCGGTTGGCCTTGCTCCCCACCTAATTGCGGGCAGGTAGGATCCGGTCATTTCCGATTTTCGGGAGTATGTAGTATACAAATACCATAAAGCGTTCTGCCTCCATCGGAGCGATCGCCTTTTAATCTTGTAATTGCCATACTTTGCTATGGTTGAGTTTCCAACAAGCGGCAATTATTGATATGATAATCGCCTGTTGGATGTGTGGTGTGGTGTGGTGTGTTGAGGAATAGTTAATGCCTAATACTGTCGATTTTAATGGCAGGCCATTTCATTTCATTGGCATTGGTGGCATAGGAATGTCAGCCCTTGCCTATATTTTAGCCCAGCGAAATTTGCCTGTCTTTGGCTCAGACCTGCAAAATAGCCATATCACAGAACGATTGGAAGCCATGGGGGCTCATATTTTTGGGAGTCAAGATGCCAGCAACTTTGACATTTTTAAAACCCCCAAGCATAATTGGGAGTCAATGGCTTCTGGGCTATCAGGCAAAATCTCGTCAGAGAAAGCCACTTTACCCAGAGAATCATCTTCGATCGCTCAGTTAGAACAGCAACTGCCACAAGTTATTTGTTCAACAGCTATCCATCCCGAAAATCCCGAATATCAAGTCGCCCGAGAGTTAGGATGTCCGATTTTTCATAGATCAGACCTACTAGCCGCTTTGATGGCTGAGTACCAAAGTATTGCCGTAGCCGGGACTCATGGTAAAACTACAACCAGCAGCTTGATTGCTTTTCTATTGCTCAAAGCTGGTTTGGACCCGACAATTCTGGTGGGTGGCGAGGTGAACGCTTGGGAAGGAAATGCCCGCGTGGGACATAGCCCTTATTTAGTAGCCGAAGCTGATGAGTCTGATGGTTCCCTAGTCAAACTAGCATCCCATATAGGGGTTGTGACTAATATTGAACTTGATCATCCTGACCACTACAAAACTCTTGATCAATTGATCTCGACCTTTAGGATTTTTGCCAATCAATGTGAGACTATTGTGGGGTGCATTGACTGCACAATGGTTCGAGATTACCTTAAACCTACCATTAGCTACAGCATTAACTCCCAGTTTAATGCCGACTATACTGTTGATGCTGTTCAATATCTAGCTGACGGCATCATGGCTCAGGTTTATGAGCGAGGTGAGGCGATCGGTCTGCTAAAGTTACAATTGCTGGGAGCCCATAATCTCAGTAATGCTTTGGCAACCGTGGCTGTGGGTCGGTTACTCAATTTGGAATTTTCTGTGATTGCTCAGGCGATCGCACAATTTCCTGGGACTAAACGACGCTTTGAATATCGGGGGAATTATGGGGGTATTCAATTTGTTGATGATTATGCCCACCACCCTAGCGAAATTCGAGTGACACTTGCTGCTGCTAGGGGGCGGCTTCAAAATTCCAGTGGTCTTAGCTCCACCTTATCGGAAGCAGCCATCACGCCTGTTCATCCCGGTTCGGAAATTAAACGAGTGGTCGCCATTTTTCAGCCCCACCGGTACAGTCGCACCGAAACCCTTATGGAGGATTTCGCACTGTGCTTTGGTGATGCAGACTTAGTTATGCTCACCGAGATCTATAGCGCCGGAGAAGCCAATCCGGGCAGGATTAGTGGTCAACAATTAGCCACGCGCGTTGCTGAACATCATCCCCATGTCGATTACCAGTCCTCCCTAGAGGCGGTGAAAACTCGCTTGTGTCAACTGCTCAAACCAGGAGATTTGGTCCTGTTTTTGGGTGCTGGCAACCTCAACCGAGTAATTCCAGAGGTGATGGCATTCTTTCAATCCGATGACAATTCTGGCATCAATCCCACTGTTACTGCGTAACTGGATATTAACTCATGTAATGTGCTGATTAAATTACAGGCATTTCTCATTAAAGAAGTATTTGATTATGGTCATGACTGTTTCCTCTGGCTCCCTAGGTCAAGTGAACGGAAAACCGGAACGCTCCATCACCCTCCTGGGTAATGACTGTGTGATCCGGTCTAAAGTTTCCTTAGCTTCTCTAACCTCGTTTCGGGTGGGAGGCCCCGCCGACTGGTATACTGCACCGCAAAGATTAGATCAGTTACTAGCTTGTTTGGAATGGGCTAATGCCGAAGAACTACCGATTACTTTATTGGGCGGCGGTTCCAATCTTTTGGTGAGCGATCGAGGTTTGCGCGGTTTGGTGATTGGTACTCGTTATCTGCGACATACTCACTTTGACCAGGAAACTGGACAGCTTACGGTCGGTTCGGGTGCTTCTTTGCCCCGTTTGGCTTGGAAAGCTGCTCGTATGGGTTGGCGTGGCTTAGAATGGGCGGTGGGAATTCCGGGAACTGTCGGAGGAGCAATAGTTATGAATGCTGGCGCTCATATTTCTTGTACAGCAGATATTTTAGTTAATACCCATATCCTGGAACGTTCGGGAACTCTCCAGGTTTTACCCCCGGAAAAATTGGGCTACCGCTATCGTACTTCTAATCTACAGGGAAGCGATCGCCTAGTTACTCAGGCTACATTCCAGTTACAGCCCGGTTATGACCCAGAACAGGTTATGGCTGAGACTACAGAACATTTCCAACAGCGAAGGCTATCTCAACCCTACCATTTACCTAGTTGTGGCAGTGTTTTTCGTAACCCTGGACCCCATAAGGCCGGCTGGTTGATTGAACAAACGGGATTAAAGGGTTATAAAATTGGTGGCGCTCAAGTGGCTGAACGCCATGCTAACTTTATCTTGAATTGCGGCTCGGCTACCGCTAGTGATATCTTTCAACTGATACACCATGTTCAAGAGCGAGTTCAGCATCAGTGGTCCTGTTTGTTAGAGCCAGAGGTGAGAATCCTCGGAGAGCATGATTTAATCTCAAATTAGGTTAACATTTTAGGGCAATACGGTATAATAAGCGAGAAGAGTTGAGGATAAACCTATTGCCAGAT
>NZ_JBIMLI010000160.1:0-9788 GCF_051859755.1 Limnospira sp. | reverse complement strand
TATAATGTTACGTGCTTTGAGGGATTCCTCCTTTACTGTCAGCAATGATGGTATTGCTATAGTTACAGTCCGAGCATTGTCAATCAATGTTCAGGAATGTTCAGCTTAAATGAATCAGTGCTGATTGATATGACCAAAACTAGGCCGAGTGACGTTAAATAAGTAGGTCTCTGTAGTCGGTCCAACAATCCCGGTGGTAGTGATATTATAGGCTTGCTGAAATTGAATTACAGCATTTTGGGTCTGGCCGTCAAAAAAACCATTAATCGGGCCATTATAGAAGCCTAACTCCCTTAACCGCCTTTGAATGCGCCGCACATTTTCTCCGGCGTTACCCATTGCTATATATGTATTAGGATTAGTTGCCACAGGTCTGACGACGAACCCTGGACCGGCTGGAGCTGCGGGTATGATGGGGCGTTGGATAGTAGCCCTAGCTAAATGGAATTGGGTGGTGGGTCCCACTTGACCTGTTTGGGTGATGGCATTATCCCGTTGGAAGCGAAGGACAGCCACGCGGGTAGATTCACCAAAAACCCCATCAATCATCCCTGTATAGTACCCTAATTGCTGTAATCGCTGCTGAAGTGCAATTACATCTGCTCCCCGACTTCCCAGCAGGAGAATTGAGGAGGGATTAGATTGGTTCATGGAAACATTGGTAGGGTTGGAAGTGATACCACCATGACCCAACACCTGTTGACTGGCGAGAAGGCTTTGGGTAGTGGGTCCAATAAAGCCTGTGGGGGTGAGACCGTTCACCATTTGAAAGTTACGAACGGCTTGGAATGTTACCTCATCATAAAAATTGGTAATTTGACCTGGGAAAAAACCGAGTCGTTGCAATTCTCGTTGTACTAAGCCGACTATAGGGCCAAAACTACCGGGACCAAGGCTAACATTTCCAGCGAGGCTACCTGTGCCGCGATTGAGAATGGCTAGGGTGTCTTCTGTAACTAGACCTGTGGCTGCAATTAAGTTGGCTTGCTGAAAACGAATGACGGCATCCCGGGTGATTGGTCCAAAATATCCGGTGGAGTTGTTGTTGAAGAAACCAAGATTTCGCAGGCGATTTTGGAGGCTGGTAACTCCGGGTCCGCTGTCTCCTAATCCTAAACCGATTAATTGGCGATCGCTGACTGGGATAGTATTGAGAGGCCGACTGATGGCGTTCTGGTTGGTTGCGATCAAAGCCACAACGGTATTAGGACCTACTATGCCATCTTGGACTAAACGGTTATCGCGCTGGAACCGAATAACTGCGTTTTGAGTTTCCTCACCAAAGTATCCGGTGGCGTTAGCGCTTAAATATCCTAATGCTCTGAGGCGGTTCTGAATTTGGGTAACTTCGGGTCCGAAATCCCCAATAGCTAAAACTGCCTGGGCTGCATGAGTTATGCTCAGAATCAGCAGCACTGTCCCTAGAGACAGAAGCCACCGATAGGCTAGAGTAGATAGTTTTCTGTTGAGAATGAGTTGCTGAGGATTTTCGTAACTCAGGGCGAGGTACAGATAAGCATAGGATTCCATCATAATTCTTCAGGAAAATATAGGAATGGGAAACACTTAACCCAAAAAAACCTAAGTTGCGGCTTCCCTTTCCATTATATCACTTATACCAAACCTGCGCGATCGCATAACATCGCTACAACCACTGAAAAAGCGGTAATTCCCAAGGCTACCCAAGGACTTTGACCTTGACTAACAGCGAAAGATGTGGCTACTCCAGCCCCTAAGCCAGCGGTCACGGCTGCACCAATCGGATCACGTTCTGATTCGGGTTTATACATAGTCTTTAGAATGATAAATTCCAATGGCTGCCACTGTAGCACCATGATTGAGAGGGTGGATGCAAAAGTTGCTAAATTGAAATTAAGGTTTAACTTTAGATAAGTTTCTTAACATTCGGTGGGTAAATTCGGGGGGTTTTTTAAGAAAGTTAACAAAATCGGCTCTGGGTCAGCAGGGGCTGGTATTTCCTCTCAATTCATCCTCACAGGTCTAGGGCTGCTATTCCCACCTGTCTAATTCTTGAAGGGAGTTTTGGAATAGGCTAAGAATTTGGTCTCTGCGGGTTTCAAAGTTGGCGGCACCCCAGATAAAAATTAATCCGCCGATCAAAACTACTATCCATTTTAAAAAGGAGTAAACTGAGTTTAAAATGATTAATTGATTGACAATATTAATAACAAATGTGGCTGTACCAATGTACAGAAAAGCACGAGTTTTTAGGCTTAAACCAGCACCAATGGCGATTAAACTAATGAGACCGGGAATAATTCCTACCCATTGACTTTCTAATAAGGAGATTACGCAAATTAAGCTAATACTGATGATGCGGATTAGGTGTCGAAGGGGTCGGCGTTGGGAACCTTTTAAGTAGGGTTCCACCTGTATAATATATAACATTGATAAAGCGGGAGGGGTGATTAGCCACAGTAAATAAGTATCTGCTGGACTGGCGAGAATGGCTTTTAAGATTACCCAATTGAGCAGAAAAATACTAATGTAAGTAAAGCGAATATTTTGACTTAATTCGGCTAGGAATACATAGAAAATGGCGGTGATGACGGTGGCTATATACCAGGAGGGTAGTTGGGGGGGATTAATGAAACTATGAATAATTGCTATAGCTCCTATTGGGAAAATGATGGCAGACCGTCGCCAGGGTGTCTGTGACCATCCCCAATTTTCCCAGGGGAATATATAGAAATAATAGGCAATTAGAGAAGCGATCGCACCTATCCAAGGAAACAGAATATTTCCCCATCCCAGGACATCAATCATATAATAAAGGATGGCTACGGCTTGCAATAAACCCAAATAAACCCAGATATCTTGTGGTTGTTGGTGGGGATGACTGCGACCCTGTACGATCGCATAACGACTGAGAAGGATGCCACTTCCTAACCCTACTAATGCACTAGTATTTCCGGGCATAAAAGATGATATTACTAATAATACACTAGCGATTAACCAATGGCAATGAGCGATCGCTTTAATTTCTGCCGCCGCCAGGTTCAAATATCTGGCTAAGGTTGATGATAAGATCCGATACAGATAGACGAAGCTGGTAGTTAATACGGTGAAGGCGACTAATTGATTAGCTAGGGGTTGGGAACTCACTTGCTGGAATAACATTTCTCCGGTGGCGACGGATACTCCGACTATTCCCAAATAAACTAGGGGTTTTAATGAAGAATGTCGCCGTCCTACTCCTATTAAAATAAAGGCAAATCCCAGGCTATTTAAGCCAGTCCATACGGCTATTTCATTAAATCGCAGAACTGTTCCCAATATACCATATAATAAAGGGATAACTTGCAGGGATTTGGGTAGACTCAAATCTGGGTGTTTTTTGTGCCACAAATCACCGCCTATTTGGACAATAATTCCTAAAGCTGTATTAGCGATCGCCAACAGAATTAAAGAGTGCGGTAAAAATGCCAAGATTTCAGATACGAGTAATTGTATCCCCCAAAATGTTCCATAAATACCATTATCAAAACTGCGAGTTGACAGAGTGGCTGTCTGAGTCCGAAATACTATGGCTGCTACAGTTAAAGCGATGATTATGACAGCGAATAAACTCGGTTGTCTTTGTTGTTGAAAAACTAACAGAGAATGAAAGGTGAGCAGTAGTAACTGTATCGCCGCCAGTGAAGTTCCCCACAGGTCTGCTGCTTGTCTATAGAGTTGGGATAACGAGGCTTCCCGGTTGAGTAAATTATGCCGTAATATCCACAGACTATTAAATACTATGGCGTTAATAAGTAACCAGTCTAAGCTAGAAATTATCGGGAATTCCCAGAGGATAGCGGTTAAGAAACTGAGACCAAACCCTACAGCGATCGCCGCTACAATTAGCCGACGTATATAATAGGAGTTAATGGCAATTATGACGGTGCTTATACCTAAAGATATCGCCCGAATTACAGGTATTTCGACTGTCAACAGTTGCGCGACTACTGTAGTCACAATGGCTAATTCAGCGGATTGTTTTTGTTTTGAATTGCTACCATATTTCCCGACAAAAGTCAAGCCCAAAGGTGTGATTAACCAGATTAAATTGACAGGTTCAATGCTATTGCTAAGTAGGAGATAGCTACAACCCGCCAAGACTAAACCTAGATAAAAACCACTTTTTCCCCAACTATGATCTGGGGTATCATATCGAGATATAAAGTAATGATGACTGGCGACATATAAGCCAAATTCTGCTACCATTAGCGACAATAAAATTATCGACCACTCGGTATAGTTAAGAGTAGGAATTAGCCAGTTGATGCTACTCACCAAAGCTAGTAAAGCGGTGATATGGGTTACATATACTCGAAATGGTGGGCGATAGTTTCGGCGTTTAGTAACTACGGCTAAGGTGAAAGTTGAGGCGATTAAATTAAGCGATCGCGTGAGAGGATTAATCACCCCCAACAAGGCTAAAAAGACTCCTAATAATAATGCGATTTGCTCGCCAAATAATGCCAATTTACGCTTAGGTATTTGATACAGCCACTCAGTAACCGCCAGCATCAAAATCAGATAGGGAAACCAGGTTAAGCTAAGTAGTGACCAAGGGTAATTTTGGCTGTTAGTAATTTCAGCAGCAGTGATAATAGTAGTTTGTCTCATACCACTAGGAATCATGAGTCCTAGTAACCAAACCATCTGTAATCCTATGGTAAAGATTACTAATAAATCCCGCCGTCGCCAAGAGTTTCGCAGGTGTTTAGTCCAGATAGAAATTACCAAAGCGCTAATTAGAAAACCGTGCCAAGGATAGGATATCAGAGAAATTAACCACCCTAAAAGTAGTAATCCGTAGCCGCCACGATTTATTAAAGGTGAGGAAAAATAGTAGATTAACCAGCCACAAATCCCTACAGCCAACCCTAAACCATTAAGGGGGAGTTCGGCGACAAAGATGCCGCGACTAAGGATAATAATTAGGCTATAAATTAACAGCGCGATATCACGATTAGCTAAGGGTTGATGATTGAGTTTTTGGCGAGTATAGAAGGATATAGATGCGGTGATAATTACGGCTAAATAAATGGCAATTATGGGAAAGTTTGACCAACTCCACCCCCAGTGAAGGGAACTGACAAGTAATAAATTGGCGAGTTGTAGCTTCTGGGGAACTGATGGTGTAGAATAGAGTTTAATGGTGGTACTGGATAGCAGGAAGGTGGCGATCGCAATGGTGATCCATCCTAGGGGATATCCCCATAATCCCAAGCCATCCATTGCCCAAAAATTGAGGGGAATTAACAGTAAGGTAACTTGACGCAAAGTAGCAGCAGTCAAGGTTAAGTTATTCTGTTTTTCCGTCCATTGGCTACCTACCCAAAATGCCAAAGTATAAGCTAGTAATACTCCATATTGTGCAAAAGCGGGGAATCTTTCCCACTGACTCGCCGCCAGTACGCCGGAAGATACCACCACCATAAACAGTCCTAAAAATAGCAGCCAACGCACACTGAGTTCAGCTTTGAAAGACTGTAATAATTGGGTAAATACGGGGGTAATGTTGGGCGGTAATGTGGCGGTGAAAGTAGTTTGAGGTTCCCTAATAATAGGTGGTTGAGCTTTCCTAACAGGGGGATGATATACGCGGGAAGGTGGCGGTAGGGGTAGAGGTTGACTTAGATGCAGCTTACAGAGTTGTTTAACCTGTTCTTGAGAAATTAAACCTAATTCTAGCCAATATTCCAAACCATCCAACAGATCTGGATTATCTGGATTAATGATAACTTTAACCGCGATCCATCGTTCCCAGGGTGAGGACATAGTTTGAGGATAGTTAATTCATGTTAATAGGTGAGTGGAACCATTCTGGCATCGAAAAATGATTTTGGCAAGATTTGCCAAGTTGATCGCCTAAATATATAATGAAGCTAGTACAGGCGAAAGGATGGGGAATTTGTGCCAATTAATCAACTGGCTGATCATCCATTGCCTTGGTTAAGGAACTAAAGCAGTTACATAGATGGCAGATTGGGGAATTTAGTTCCTAGGGACCCCAATTAAAACAGTGTCATAATTTCGGTAGCGGTAGGGATGAACTGTGAATAGGATCAAAGCATAAACCAACCACCACAGTTCAAACCCAGCCATGATTTCAGCGACTAAATTACCATTTCTCTCTCTTCTTCGTCTAATGGCTCAAATGCGGGCTAATCTTAATATCATGTTGTTAGAACATTATGATCAGCTTACCCAACTATTAGTGGTGATACCGAAATTGTCACTGATGTTCAATGCCATTAGATTAACTCTGGGTTAAAATCACAGTTTCGCCTGTTTCAGCAGACCGTCTAGCCGCATCAGCTACTTTCAGGGTATAAAGACTATCTGCGACAGAAACATAAAGAGGCGTTCCGTCAAAAAGGTGATCGAGAACCATAGTAGTATCCCGCGCAAACAAACCGCTACGACTTCCGACTTCAATGGGTTGAGGAGTATCTCCCCGTAGTAATTTGCCCTCTTTTGGGGTAAATATCAAAGTTCCGGCTTCCCCATAAAGGGTAAAAAGGTTTTCGGACTCCCAAAAGGTTTCGCCTTTTCCGTAGACGACCTCACCAATGGTCCCACAGGTAAAGTGTAACTGAGTCTGACACCAACAGGAACGATAACGATCGCCATCGACATTCCAAAACCGACTCTGGGCGTTTACAGAAGCCACAGCACCAAATAGGTCAGTCAAACGATGTAAACGGGAAAGCGCCCCCACCAAGGGAAAACCAAACAGAGAATTTTGGTAGGTCCAGCGATCATAAGCCGGACGTTGGGGGTTAATAGTGCTGTAGCGGGCATAAAATATGGTTCCGATCGCCTCTAAAGATGGTTTAATAGAATTGTGCAATCCTCCCAAAAGTTCCAGATGTTCCACATGAAGGAGTTTATGGCGCATTGAAGCCAAGGCGAGCAACTCCTCACCCTCTTGAGGATCGAGACAAAGGGGATATTCAACCACCACGTGCTTATCATTTTCCAGGGCGGCTTTTGCGATCGCACCATGATCGCGGTTAATGGTGCTAATCATAATCAGGTCTAAATCGTCTCGCTGTACCAATTCCAGCCAATTAGGGACTAATTCCGCATTAAACTCTTGACAGAAGGCTGCTGTAGTTTCTGGACTATGACCGGTAACCGCCACTAAATGCGATCGAGGATCAGAGTTGAGGGTTTGGGCGCGGGACTTAGCAACATACCCAGTTCCCACCAAACCGACGCGAATAGTGGAAGGGTTAGAAATTGTATTAGAAAAATTACTGGCTGTCATCTACAGACTGATATATTTTAGGGAGATATGACTAAGGCTTAAAACCCTAGCTCATCCATTATTATCCCTTATGCTGACGACTATGCAACCACCTGGCCCTATAGGCTGGCCAGATAAGATATAAGCAATTGGGATGTAATTAGAAAAATTTATAACAAAAACCATTCATAATATGGCCGCGAAAGGTTTTACAACCTCGTGTTTTTCCTTTAATATCAGAAAGTGAAGAAAACCGAGACCACAGGGAGTTAGGCTAATATTCCCTTGTGATTTATATAGGTTTTTCTTATCGATTTTTTTGAGAACTTAGAGAGGAACACTGAATGGCTACTTACAAAGTCACTCTGATTAACGAAGCTGAAGGCATCAACGAAACCATCGATTGCGATGATGATACATATATTCTCGATGCTGCCGAAGAAGCTGGACTAGATCTGCCCTACTCCTGCCGTGCTGGTGCTTGCTCCACCTGTGCTGGTACAATCACCAGTGGTACCATTGACCAGTCTGATCAGTCTTTCTTAGATGATGATCAGATCGAAGCTGGGTATGTTTTGACTTGTGTAGCCTATCCCACCTCCGACTGCACAATCAAAACTCACCAAGAAGAAGGACTCTACTAAGTTTCTCCAACCTGGTCAGAGAAGGGAGAACAGGTTATTTTGGTTACAGCGGATCTGTTCTTCCTTCCCCTATAGCCAGGATTTATGGAGATTGCTGCCCAGTGATTAAATAATTGTTCAGGGGTTCTAGTTGAGTCCCCGGAAAATAAAATTCCAAAATGCGATCGCTAGACCAACCCAACCGGGCGAGTTTATGCGATCCTATTTGGCTGAAACCGACACCATGACCAAACCCGCCGCCCACAAAATTATAGCCTTGCAGAGTTTGGTTAGGGCCATAAATCGGATCAATATAGAATAGGGTACTAATAGGAGGCCAAAAAGCACTTTGGACCTCATCCTTATGGATGGGGATAACACCCTTATCAGTTTGTACCTCCATTTTCAACACCCGGCCAGAGTGAGCCCTTTCCACCACCCTCACCTGTTGAATAGTGTTAAAATCTGCCAGGGGACTTTTGCGACGCTTGAGATAAAATTGCAGATGATTAGTCATGGCCTTGAGATCTGTTCGGTATTGCCAGCGAAAATCACTCCAACCCTCTTCATTAAAACCCTTCCTCAGACTCATAAACCGCCGGAAGTTCTGTTCATCAGCTAGGCTGTAGCTTTCCAGGTTCCACACATTTTGAGTAGTATCTAATACTGACCTGAGATAGGGTGGCTTGGGTCCATCCCAGACATCATTAAAATTAGCAGTAATGCCACCACTAGACGAGAAATACACGGCATCGACCAATTCCCCGTCATAGGTCAGCACTAGGCCCCTGGTGTTAGTAATAGCGTTATCAGTAGATGGGTAAACCTCCGTTAACCCCTTATATACTTGACAATCGGTATTGGCACAAATTTGATAATTGTCCGCCTCAAACCGATGCAGATTCCGCAAGACATAGGTACGCGCTAAAATAGCCTGGGCTTCAATAGAAGCAGCGGGAGGCCATGCGCCCATTTCATGGGGTACAACTCCCCGCAAATAGGTTTCTAAGGGAACATGGTTAACCAGGGTATAGGTTCCGTAGGCATCTGGCTGGAGTTTTAAACTGCCTCCATAAACTAAAGCCTGGGGGTCATCTCTTTTCTTACCTACGGAAATGACATTCTGGGGAGCTTCAATTTTTAACTCTTGGCGGTTGTAACGATAGCCACCTAACACCCAATAGGGGACGGGTTTCTCTCTGGCTACTTGGCTGGTGAAAGTAGGCTGATAGCCCTGGGCTTTTATGCTTTCTAGTAACCATCGGCGCAACAGGGGAGTTGAATAAGTTTCCCGAGAAGCCCAAACCTGCCATACATCAGGTTGCGCTAGTTCAACTTCGATGCCCATTTCTCGCCATTTGTTAGCCTGCTGTGCGGCGGTTTCATAGCTGCGGTGACTGCTAAAAATCAGACGTTCGTTAACTTGGGGTTCTGGAAGGGGTTGCATTCCCACCTGAATAACGGCGCTGAGGGTATGCAGGACTTGTTCACCTTCGGGGGTAGCAAAACGCAGCCTGAGATGGTCTCCAGGTTTGGCTTGCAAGACGAGGGTATCTGTGGGGGTTTTACCAAATTGCTGCACTACGCCTACTTCTAGGATAGGGTTAATTTCTTCTTGGGCGATCGCTTTAGTCGGTGTCAGTCCCAATAAACATCCGAACATTAAAACCATTGGCAACTTGCCTAAACTCTTAGAAACAGACTGACCACTACTCCGGGAGTATAGGTTAGGTTGGGGGGCTGTTATCGCGTTCATCATCTCGACTCTCAGATATCAGGACACGCTATCCATTATACGAACAGCACTGGAGCATGAAAACCTTGTCTCAAGAGAGCAAGGATGAAAGGCGACACGGGTATAGTGCCCGTCAGCCCAAGACCTGATCAACTCTCGAACAACA
>NZ_JBIMLI010000159.1:0-9800 GCF_051859755.1 Limnospira sp. | reverse complement strand
GTATAAATTTAGAAAAATCGCCTGGTTCCGACGATTACACTTGTGGACGGGGTGCTGCCGACAGTCCCGGACGAAGCCAGAAATAAACATCAATATCGGGCTATGTCCGGTTTTGTTTAAGTTTTATAGAGCAGATTTAACCCGATAGTGCAGAAATACCTCATCATCTACCTGTTGGACACTCAACAATTGTAAATGGGGTGCGAAGCGAGATAAAAATCCTTCTCCGTCCACGGGAGTGGGTGATGTGGTTCCCCCCAAAATTAGGGGACAGACTGTGAGTTGAAACTCATCGATCGCATGGTAAGCCATTAAAGATGCCACTAGCTGACCACCACCTAAGACCGCTAGTTTCTGTATACCTCGGTCTCTCAGTTGCTGTAACGCTTCTGACCAGGTGATCACTCCATTGGAGTCGTCAGCGACGATCACTTCGTCGAAGTGGTCGGAAAATCGTTTCCAAGGCTGACCCCCTAAGAATGTGGTCAGTAACCATTTGGGAACAGGCTGTTGAAAAAATTTGAGGGTTGGGTTAATTTTTCCTGATGCGGAACAGACTATTTGAGCTGGTTGGGGGGGTTTTCCGTTTTTTTCCCGCGCGCCTAACAATTCTGTTGAAGACACCCTTAAAACTGTTCCATAGGCGGCGAGAGTGCCGTTTCCGAACAGTACAGCGTCGGCTTGGGCAATTTGTCGTTCTAGGTGAATTATATCGGCATTAGAGCCAAATCTGGCAGGCGATCGCATCGGATCAGCAATTTTGCCATCCGCACTCATGGCTAAAATAACAGTAGTGTAGGGTCGGGTGGTTGGAATTATCTCATCCATAAGCGCCTAGTTTTGGCTCTCAACTTGCCATTAGTGATCTTAAAACAGGGTCTCACCAGATGCAAGACAGTAGATCTAGTTTAGATATACTAGCCATGATCTACAGATCGGCATTAATTTCCGAAAATAGACATCAGATTTAATTCTATGATTTCATTGTTCCCTAAAGCTATCTTAATTATCACTGTCCTGACTATAGTTAGCTATCTCGTTATCTGTGTTGGGTTACTTTGGTTTCAAAATCGGTTGATTTTTTTCCCATCTAAGACCATTGAAAAAACTCCCGATTTGTTAGGTATGCCATATCAAGAGGTTTGGTTAAAATTCCCCGATTCCACATCAGAAAGTGAACAGATTAATGGTTGGTGGATTCCTGGCGATTCCGACATGGTGATTTTTGATTTGCATGGAAACAGTAGTAATATTGGTGGTAATTTAGGCTATGCCAAACAATTTCATAATCTGGGATTTTCCGTGTGGTTGATAGATTATCGAGGTTATGGTTGTAGTAGCGATCGCTTTCCCTGTGAAAAACAAGTTTATGAAGATGCCGAGTTAGCTTTTAATTATTTGGTTAATGAGCGGCAAATTTCCCCCAATAAAATTGTCGTATTTGGGCATTCTTTGGGAGGTGCGATCGCTATTGAATTGGCGACCAAACACCCAGAAATTGCCGGATTGATTATCGAAAGTTCCTTTACTTCTATCCTCGATATGGTCAAGGTAAAGAAACAATATGGAATTTTTCCAATTAATTGGTTATTGCATCAAAAATTTGATTCTATTGCGAAAGTTCGGGAATTGAAAATGCCGATTTTATTCACACACGGGACCGCTGATGAGTTGGTTCCCGCCAGTATGAGTGAGAAGTTATACCAGGCTTGTCCTGAACCCAAACAATTGCTGATGATTCCTGATGCTGATCACAATCATGTCAAAGAAATGGGAGGCGATCGCTATCAGGAAACCATCAAGAAATTTTTGGAAAGTCTGTAAAACAATTTTATCTATCATGGGTCTAAAAGCGATCGCCCCATCAATTTAACCCGATTTATCTGGGAATTTCATAATTGACATTTAAATCATTCATCATCTCTAAAACCTGTTCAATAGCTACTGATTGCTGATTAATATTGAGAGAAATAGTCTGAGAATTTTCTACTATACTGTTAATCCCATTAACCACCTCATTAAATCCGGTTTGACTTTCCTCTGTGACTCGGACTGTAGAACTCATCGCTTTTTTAAGATCATGTACTAAATTGTTAATTTCTGCCGCTGAGGATTTACTTTGATCAGCCAGTTTACGAATCTCATTCGCGATTACATTAAATCCTTGTCCACTATTATGGTCAGCTTGTACCGCCTCAACCGCAGCATTTAAAGCCAATATATTAGTTTGATTCGCGAAATTACTGACCATAGTAGATATTAAGCCAATTTGGACAATCTTATTGTTTAAATCCGAGATTTTATCGGCAAGTTTATTCACCGTTTCTTGTAAACAATCATGGTAATAACTATCCGCATATTCGTGATCACCTTTAATCAAATATAATACCTGTTTAGCTGCTACTGCTGCCTTAGAAGCCTGTTCAGCCGAACCCCTAGCTGAACTGTTTAACTCATTCATAGTTATCGTGACTTCATGCACTAACATTTTTTGATTTTGTAATGTTCCTTGTAATTCTTTGTTTCTATTAGATATCTCCGCAGCCATTAAGTTAAAAGAGTGAGCCAAAAAACCTAGTTCATCCTCTCTATCATCTGCAAGAGACACATTATAATCACCTGCGGAAATTTTCTGAGTCGCATTAATTAGTTGTTGCAATGGTGCCGATACTTGTCGTTTTAAAACCACCCAAACTAAGACCATTAATGATAATAGTAAAATCACTTCAATCAGGATATTTGTCAGCACAAAATTTAGGGATTGTTTTCTTAAAATAGACCGAGGAAAAACCGTAACAAAATACCAGTTAAGACCAGGCATTTGGCGAAAAACTAGGTATTGATCATCTTGATAATTAGGTATGATAAATTGATTTGGGGGAGCATTTTTCACTAATTTAAATATATTCATTAAGTTACTATCCTGCAAGTTTTGGATCTTAACTGTAGTAGTGCTATCTTGAATTTTATCTATGAGGTCGGGATGAGCGATTAACTGACCATCTCCTCTAAAAATTAGGTTATATCCTCCTTCAATATGATTATTAACTGTTCTTTCGATTAACTGATTTAGGGTGATGTCATGACCAAGAGTTCCTATGGTTTGACCATTATAATCAACGGGGGTTGAAGCCGTGACTAACCAAAGCTGACTGACTGGTTCATAATAGGGTGTAGTCCAAACGGTTTTTCTTTGAGGATTATTCTCAGGAGTGGCGACTAAATACTCTGGTTTTTGGGGCATATAAAAGTTAGCATCAGCTTCTTGAACATAATTAGGAACTTGCGGCCAATAAACAATAGTAATATTCTCCGGGGTCATAATGAAGGTACTATCAAAACGATTATGCCACGCACTACCGTAGGATTCGATTAACCTTTGTAAATCAATGACTTTACGACGAATTTCTGGGGTGATTTCTAAGGATTTATCAATATACACTCCCGCCTGACGTTGACCATCAAAATTGGCGGGGTTGTTACGGATAACGCCGTCCGGGTATCGGATCAATAAATTATTAAATTCCTCTTCTAAATTGGCGGGGGCTGGTTGTGCAAATTTCCTCAGAATTTCCGATTTCAGGATAGCATGATTATCCGCCGCTAAATCAAAGATTTGCTGTTCTCTGGCTACTCTTTCCACCACAGACTCTTCTAGTTGCGTTAATTTCTGATTTCTCAATGCTGATATCGCTTGCATATAATTAGCGATCGCACTAACCGTCACCATTAAAGCTGCACATACAGTAATCTGAAATAAGGTTTTTCTGGTCAGAGAACTTTTGAGGGTAAACTGAGAGTTTGGTTTATTTGGGCTATGGGAGTTTAACATAATTATATGAATTGATTAAGGATTGAGGGTTCTGTGATGATTTGCTGTGATTATAGCATAACCATTATGTTGGCTTTATCCCAGTGCTTATTTAATATGTAAAGTTTTGGTAAAATTTGCTCACCCCAGTGATGAGTTTGTATTAAGTCCATGTAGGCTGAAACGCTATGATTACATCCATGGCCCGCCTTAGACTAGGAGAATTAACCTTAGCCCCTTCTATTTGCCATGATTTTTGCACAAACTTAATCAGTGGATTATTATAATCTTTCCCTACTTTAGCAGTGCTTTTCGCTTTAGGGACAATGGCATCTTTTAAGGCTTTCTTTCTGGATTTACGACAGAGGTTGATTAAATACTGTTTCGGGTCATCTATGTTATCAACATCCATGGTAATTAAATTGGGTGAAATACCTAAAAATGTAGCAAATCCTTCTCGATCAGCCAGCAACCATGACTCTACTTCTTTCACGGCTACTCTAAAAAGCATATTAGGATGTTTAGGCTGAGATTTTAACCATTCATTAATAATCGCCAAGGGACATTCATATTGATCTAAATCAGTTAAGACCAAATAAGCCATTCCTTTAGCTGCATTATTAAATCCAGGCAAGTTTTTTTTGAGATAACCATATCCGTTTTTGCAAAAACAACCACCAATGCAAAAAGGACGTTGAGAATGCTGAAGCATTTTTTTTAACACTGCTTCACTTAATACATCTTCACAGGCTAAATTAATGGGAATATCTTTCATTTCTATCAAGTTATGAGAATAAACTTAGTTGTTGAATTTGAGGGGGGACGGTCTGAGGTAATGCAGCATCTGCTATAGTTAAACCTCCTTCTAATAACCGTCTAATGTTGTCATCATGAGAAGCAATTTTAACTTCGGTTCCCTCCGGCTTAGGTATCATTAAGATAACTTCTTCGCCACCAATACCCTGGTCTGAAAGTAAATCGGCACTATGGGTAGTAATAATAACTTGCCTTTTTTTAGACCTTTGTAGTCGATATATTAGGGCAGGTAGCTGGTTGATAATTCCCGAATTTAATGATAATTCTGGCTCCTCTAGTAATAATAAGGAATCCGATTCTAACAAAGACCAGAGTAGTCCAATTAGTCTTAATGTACCATCAGAAAATTGGTCTTCCCTTTGTTTTCCGGCTTGGGGTCGCCAATGTTCATAAATCGCCTCTAAATGAGGGGCACCCATTTCATCTTTAGTATCAGTTAAATTTTTTAACTGGGGGACAGCTAACTTGAGGGCTTCTTCAATTTTTTTGAGTCGTGATCTGCGAGTTTTTTCGGGTGTCTTAGCTACCCTTTCTAAAAAATTTCTGCCAAAGGGATCTTCGGAAAGTCCGGGGGTAGCAAATGCTTCGGGGTGGCGAACTAATTGGGGAATTATATGTAGGTATAAAATCGATTCTAAAAATTTGGCAATGTCTCTAAATTGGGCATTGGCATTAATTTGCTCTAAATATGTTTGGGTAAGTCTTAACTCATCTCGTTGATCATCTTGATCAGGTCGGTTGATAATTTGTTGGTGGTGATGCCAGACTTTTTCATAAGCAATAATGGGTTCATTTTTCCCACCTTTCCTCTGTTTAAATCCTATGGCGTATTTCCAAAGGGGTGCTGTCCCATTGGCTTGGGATAGATGGATTTCGATTTCTACATTAGGATAACGACGCGCGGAAAGACTCCGAATTTTAGAAACTCCACCTCGATCGCTTACCGCTTTTTGCAGACCGCCGCCGGGTTTGGCTAAATCCCTTAAAAATCTGAAAGCATCGAGAAAGTTAGACTTACCACAGGCATTTGGACCTACTATAAATATGCGATCGCATAAGTCCACCTCAACCGCACGAAAGTTGCGCCAATTTTTCAGGATTATGTGTGATATAATCATCTAAATGACCATAATTTTGGCTATAGTATAACTGAATATATCTGCGGTGACTGGATAATCGGAGACGGTGGCGACTGCTCAAGTTTACTCAAAACTTGCTAAAATCGCAGTTATGAGAACAGTTATACAGACATTGGCTATGGAAAATAATCTAAATACCAACATCAGTCCCACTTATATTCAACAAGAAGATGCCCAGGAAATTTTACAAATTGCCATGGCACGCGGTCAAGAAACTGGGGAACTCACCCGCACCCAGTTGGAGGAAATGGCAATGGAGTTGGGAATTAGCCCGGAAAATTTACAGGCGGCAGAATTGGAATGGCAGACTCGGAAAGTCGAGTTAACCGAAAAACAGGTATTTAATCAGGAACGTCGGCAAAAATTACGGCAAGATGCTGTTAAATATGCGATCGTTAACTCTTTCCTGATTTTATTAAATCTGGTGACTACCCAGGGTATGGCTTTTGCTTTAACGATCGCTTTACTATGGGGTCTAGGATTGAGTTTGCAAGCCTGGAAAGCCTATCAAACTCAGGGAGAAGCATACGATAAAGACTTTGCCAAATGGCGGCTGAAAAAGCAGCTAGGAAACTCCCTAGGAATGATTGCCGATCGCGTCATTAAGGGCATTCAATCATAATAGTTATCAATGAATTGGGTATTGGGGTTTAGCTGACGGGTTGGGGTTAGGGGTTTCGGGTAGCCGATGCCATATTGTCGCCGAATATGATACAATCAGAGTTTGTCTTGTTAAATTTGAGTTTAATCTGGTCATGGCTGTTCCAAAGAAACGAACCTCTAAATCAAAGCGGAATATGCGAAAAGCGACTTGGAAGCGCAAAGCTAGAGTCCAAGCCGAAAAAGCCTTATCCCTAGGTAAATCGGTCCTTACAGGTCGATCCGCAAGTTTCGTCTATCCGACAGATGATGAGGAGGGCGACGAGGAATAACCCCGGGATGTTGGTTCAAAAGCCGGATGTCAGTTTGTGTTGATGTCCGGCTTTGGGGTTATTTTTGAACCGCTGATGGCAGAATCAACATAGCATCACCAAAAGAGTAAAAGCGATATCGGTTCCCGAAATCATTGGGCGGTTGTTCTAAGGCATCCTGATATAATTTCATCAGTCTTTCGCGACCAATTAAAGCCGATACCAACATCAGTAAACTCGATCGCGGTAGGTGAAAATTAGTAATCAGTCCATCAATGACCCGCCACCGATAGCCAGGATAAATAAATAGGTTAATTTCCCCGCAGTAGGGTTGAATGCAGCCATCGAGAGAATTTTGGGCGGCTGCTATGCCTTCCAAGGTCCGCACTACCGTAGTTCCCACGGCAATGATGCGACCACCACGGGCGCGGGTTTGATTAATTTTATCGACGGTTTCCGGGCGCAATTCCACCCATTCGGCGTGCATTTGGTGGGTGGTAATATCCTCAACTTCTACGGGGCGAAAAGTCCCTAACCCCACATGAAGGGTGAGGAAAGCATGATCAATGTGGTGGTCTGAAAGTCGTTGGAATAGTTCTTCTGTAAAGTGTAACCCGGCGGTGGGTGCAGCTACCGCCCCAGGGCGCGTCCCATAAATAGTTTGATACTGTTCCGCCACAGCCTGAGAATCAGTAACATAGGGAGGAAAAGGGATTTCGCCAAATTGATCTAAAATGGAAACCAAAGATTGACCTTGGGGAACCTCAAACTTGAGCAACCTTCCGCCCGTACCGGGGTTGGTATCAATAACAGTAGCATAGAGTATTTCGCGGCCAGATTTGGAGGGAAACTCTAGGCGATCGCCTATCTTAAACCGTTTTCCGGGCTTGACCAAAGCTAACCAACAGTTTGGGGCTTGTTCCTGTAGCAATAAAATCTCGATCGCCGCCGAGGTACTCTTGCGACCGTAGAGACGGGCGGGGAGTACACGGGTATTATTGAGAATCAGTAAATCCTCTGGTTGCAATAAATCGGGTAAATCCCGAAATAAACGGTGTTGATGGGACGGCGGCGAATCCACCACTAACAGGCGGGATGAGTCCCTAGGGATTACTGGATTTTGGGCGATGCGATCGGGAGGTAATTCATAGTCATACCCCTGCAAAGTTCTATCTAATTTGTCCACTACTTCTGTCAATCCCAACACTAAAATCGCTGATCTGGGGTAAACTTGGGTAGAATCCCCCAGATCAGATTGGGTGTTTTCCCCCTATTAAAAGGGGTAAGATCCCGCAATGATATAAGTATAGCCTTGTCAAAACAGGAAATACAGAACAGGGAATAGGGAACACCAGAACGGGGAGTAAGGAATTTTTCTGAAAGCCTCTGGCTGAGACCTAACACCCGACACTCGAAACCTAGTAACCGATACCCTAATAACTATTGCACTGTCGCAGCAGTGGGTAACAAGTCCTTGACCATTGAGGAGTTGCAAGCGGGTGGGGGAGACAGCAAGACGCGGGAGAAAAACGGAATGGAATATCTATATTACCTTGCCAATACGAGTTTAACACTGAGAGTTGTTGATTTTCTTAGGGGTGAAACTCAGCTTCCGGTCAAGTTTATGACCGTGATTCATCAAATTGACGGCTGGATCGTCAAAGTTAAGATGAGTGAATATTTAACGCCCCACCAACACGGTGATTTTAGGGCTTTTATGTACGAATTGGGGATTCCCTATGAACCCGACATTCGCATTCAGATGGCTTTGTGGGCCTTGGAAACGGGACAATCTCCCTTGAGTGTGATGCGTCGCTACCAGGTGGCGGTGGTTTCTCATGGTAGCCCAAACCGAGAGGATATTGAAACATTCCGCACTCAGTTTGTTAGGGGTCTGGGGTATTGTCCAGAGGCTTTAGCCTGATCTTTAACTTGATTTTTGGGCTGGAAGTTGCGCCGATTTCGCTCAGGGAAAAGCTGATTCGATATAGTCTTCTAGGGTAAGCTGATAGGCTTCTATGTCGATGGGTTTACCGGGTGTCACAATCTGAGATGATTCTTTAGTCGGGTTCTGTGCTGCTGGGTTCTGGTGTTTACATCTAACTAGGGCGACATCGAATCGACAAGGATGATTGCTGAAATGGGGATGGGTGCTTAAAAAGTGTTCTGCAGTTCGGATCAGTTTGGCTTGTTTGGTCGCCGTAATGGCTAAAGCACCGTTTGCGTCCCAGTTTCCGCGACTGCGGGTTTTGACTTCTACAAAAATTATGGTGGTTTCTCGATGACCAATCAGGTCGATTTCTCCCCAACGACAATGATATTGATGGTATGAAATCCGCCAGCCTGTTTGTTGTAACCATTGCGCGACCAGTTGTTCTCCCAATGTTCCTATATGACGCGACATTACAGTAAACTCAATTATAGATTTTTGGATAGATAGATCAAAAGGTATGGGTTTCTCGTTTCCCAGGATAATCAATAGGACAATTCTCTCGCGTATAGCTGCGATCGCTTTAATTTTAGGGATGGGTTGGGCAATAATAGCTACTATTACCATACCTACTGTGGCGATCGCGGAAAACTACGAAAAACGCAATCTGATAGGCGTGGACTTCTCAGGACAGGACCTCAAGGACTCCGAGTTTGATTTTGCTAACCTACAGGGTAGCAATTTCAGTCATACCGACCTACGGGGAGTTAGCCTATTTGGGGCGAAAATGCAGGATATTAACCTAGAGTCTGCTGATTTACGTCTTGCTACCCTAGACACGGCGCGGTTAGTTAGGGCTAATCTCACTAATGCTTTGCTGGAGGAAGCCTACGCCTACAATGCGGATTTCCGTGGGGCGATTATTACTGGGGCTGATTTTACTGATGTCATGTTGCGTCGAGATCAGCAACAACTGCTTTGTGAAGTGGCGGACGGTACAAATCCAGTCACGGGACGCGATACCCGCGAGACTCTCTACTGCGATTAAATTAAACTCTCTATCAGCAGACCAAACAACAGGGATAACCTGAGAAGCCATTGCGAATCCTAGGTTATCTGATACATTTACGCGACATTTTTCCGGTTGTTCCCGGACAATGCGACGATAGCACTATTACCCGTTAAGGTAACAG
>NZ_JBIMLI010000158.1:0-10335 GCF_051859755.1 Limnospira sp. | reverse complement strand
TGAACAGTTAAAAGAAAATCAATTTACTCAAGTTGATGTCGCCAATTTGATTGAAGAAATTGAAAGTATGGGAAGAAATGAAAAACGGGAATTAAAAAGCCGTTTAATTGTGTTGTTAATGCACTTATTAAAATGGCACTATCAACCCACAAAACGCAGTGAGAGTTGGCGCAGCACCATTACAGAACAACGGATTTGTATTGAAGGTTTGTTAGAAGACAGTCCCAGCTTGAAACCTCTACTTACAGAAGTATTTAAAGATTGTTATCAAAAAGCACGTATAAAAGCGTCGGATGAAACAGGGATTAAGTTAAATTTTTTGCCAAAGGAGTCACCCTTTAGTTTAGAGGAAACTTTGGAATCTAGCTATCTTGATGATGAAAGATAATACAGCCTATATTAATAATTTTCGGGACGGTTTCTGCTGGCAATTATCATCCTCAATTATTAATTATTAATTATTAATTATTAATTGTAGGGGCGGGTTCTGCTGGCAATTCTCGTCCTCACGACTTGATTAATAAACCCGCCCGCCCTCACCAGAAAGCGGCTTCGGAATGTGGTTTATGGTTTGATAAACTTCTAGGCGGGTTGAGCGATCGCCAAGGATATGGGTATTCTATGAAAACACCAAATAATTTATATGAGGAAGATTTTTACCTCTGGACACAAATCACGGCTGAACAGTTAAAAGAAAATCAATTTACTCAAGTTGATGTCGCCAATTTGATTGAAGAAATTGAAAGTATGGGAAGAAGTGAAAAACGGGAATTAAAAAGCCGTTTAATTGTGTTGTTAATGCACTTATTAAAATGGCACTATCAACCCACAAAACGCAGTGAGAGTTGGCGCAGCACCATTACAGAACAACGGATTTGTATTGAAGGTTTGTTAGAAGACAGTCCCAGCTTGAAACCTCTACTTACAGAAGTATTTAAAGATTGTTATCAAAAAGCACGTATAAAAGCGTCGGATGAAACAGGGATTAAGTTAAATTTTTTGCCAAAGGAGTCACCCTTTAGTTTAGAGGAAACTTTGGAATCTAGCTATCTTGATGATGAAAGATAATACAGCCTATATTAATAATTTTCGGGACGGTTTCTGCTGGCAATTATCATCCTCAATTATTAATTATTAATTATTAATTATTAATTGTCGGGGCGGGTTCTGCTGGCAATTCTCATCCTCACGACTTGATTAATCAACTCGCCCTACCTGACAGACTCTGGGGACGGACGTTAATAACTGCGATTTTGTTCCCGTTGATAATTTCCTTGATGTGATGACTAATGCAACGATTAGGAATGTTAATAGCGACACCTTAACGTTGACTTGCAGCCAGGTTAATGATGATGGGTTGACTATGGCGGGTAATGGGCTATAATTATGATATTTCCGCTAATCGTGGAGATTTTTGGGGGAGGGTGTAGACGATTATCCCTGACCGGGGAAATAATTGTGGTAATTATGACTAGGATGGATTAATCAACTATCAGCTTCATTGGGGAGTGAAAAAACATGGCTATCTTTAGTGGTACGAATTATCTGGGTAAAATTGCTGTGTCTCTGGGAATGGGAATGATTCTCAGTATGTCGGTGGGAACTGGGAGGGCGATCGCAGAAAGTTCCCCAGAATTGCAGTTGGGCTGGGAATCAGACCAGCGGGCGGAATTTGCCCAATTTCCAAGCGATCGCGTCAGACGGGCGGTTAATCAAAATGTGATGAATTTACTGCTAAATGATGGCCGTTTTAGTACCCTAGCCACGGTTTTAAGACTGACGGGATTAATGGATGTTCTCCGCCAAGAGGGTGTATTTACTATCTTAGCCCCCACAGATGAAGCCTTTTCTAGACTTCCCAGGACGGTTTTAGAAAACCTCCTCAAAGGTAATAATATCGAACAGTTAATTAGGATTATGAGGTATGATGGAGATGACAGTGATGCCATCACCTCGGAGGAGTTAATATATAGATATTTGGCAACTCAGGAAAATTTGTCGATTCCGGTGGAGGTGGGTTCGGAGACTATCACAGTTGAAGGGTCCCATAGTATGGATGCCGATATTCAGACAGAAAATGCCTTGATTCATGTCATTGAGCAATTAATTATTTTGACCAAATAATCGGCTCTGGTGTTACAATGGGGTGAGGCTGCATTGATGGTCAATAGAGGCCCTGAACTCTCAAGGAGATGATTTTGTGAACCAGGAACGACCAACCCTACAATTTAACTGGTCAGGAATTGGCAATTGGATCGTGGTTATAGGAATCATGGGTTTGTTAGCCTCAGTTGGTTTGGGCTGGCTAGTCAACTCGATTCTGATTCTGATTGGTCTGGCTGTCATCACCCCCATTATTTTAGTGTTTGGGGCGCGGTGGTGGCTAAACCGGAATTTGATTGAAGATTCCTGTCCGGTCTGTTCCCATGAGTTTATAGCCCTAAATCAGACTCAATGTCAATGTCCGAATTGTGGTGAGCCTATTCAAATTGAACAGGGACGTTTTACCCGTCTGACTCCACCGGGAACTATTGACGTTAAGGCGGTTGATGTTTCGTCACGAGTCCTAGAAGATTGACAATTAAAGGATGTTTGAAAGTGTCTGAAAATCAGGTAAATGTCTTGGTTACGGGAGGGGCTGGTTATATCGGTTCCCATGGGGTTTTGGCTTTGCAACGGGCGGGTTATAATCCGATAGTTCTTGATAATTTGGTTTACGGACATCAAGAATTGGTGGAAGATGTGCTGAAGGTGGAATTAATCCAGGGAGATACTAACGATCGCCTTTTATTGGATCAGCTATTTTCTAGCCGGAAAATTGACGCGGTGATGCACTTCGCCGCCTATGCTTATGTGGGAGAGTCGGTAACTAATCCTGAGAAATATTATCGTAATAATGTGGTGGGAACTCTCACACTTTTGGGGGCGATGAACTCGGCGGGAATTGATAAGTTTGTGTTTTCTTCTACCTGTGCGACCTACGGGGTTCCCCAAATTATTCCGATTCCTGAAAACCACCCCCAAAATCCCATTAGTCCCTATGGCGCGAGTAAGCTAATGGTTGAACGAATTTTGGCGGATTTTGACACGGCTTATAATTTGCGATCGGTCAGTTTTCGCTATTTTAATGCTGCTGGCGCTGACCCTGATGGATTACTGGGAGAGGACCACGACCCGGAAACTCATTTAATCCCCCTCACCCTATTTACAGCCCTAGGAAAACGAGATCATATCTCTATTTTTGGAACTGATTATCCGACTCCTGACGGTACTTGTATCCGCGATTATATCCATGTTAGTGATTTGGCAGATGCTCACGTTTTGGGGTTACAATATCTATTGTCGGGGGGGAAAACTGAGTTTTTTAACCTCGGAAATGGTAAGGGTTTCTCGGTTCAAGAAGTGATTGAAAGCGCTAGGGAAATCACGGGACGAGAGATTAAAACGGTAGAATGCGATCGCCGCCCCGGAGACCCCCCCAGTTTGGTGGGAACTAGCGAAAAAGCCCAGGAAATCTTGGGCTGGAATCCTCAATATTCCCAAATTCACGATATCATTAGCCATGGCTGGCAGTGGCATCAAAAACGTCATGGCTAACCCTTGACATTTGGGAAAATTTGTGATATGAGATAGTCAGCAATACGATCGCCTGCCCCGGCTTCACCGAGACGGCGGCGACCATTAGCGGCAATAGTGGCTAGTTGTGGGGAGTCCTGTAGAAGCGATCGCACCACTCCTGCCACTGCTTGGGGATTTTCGGCAAGAATTAGTGACGGACCGAGTAGGCGACTTTGTGCCTCAGCAAAGGCTGGTGTAAATTGCGGACCTTTTCCGGGAATAGCGATCGCAGGTTTTCCCAGACCGACAAACTGTTCGGTAGCCGTCCCCGCCATAGCGATCGCCATATCGCCTAGGTGGAGACAATCATTAAACCCCTCACGGGTCAGCAGCATAGTCATTTGGTCGCGCTGAAACAATTGTTGTTCCTTGCTGGTATGACCATCAACTGGAACCCACCCGGTCGCCTTCAGAACCGAACCGAAGGGGTCTAAATCTAAACTAGGTGCGATCGCAGCCAAACACCGGAGGGGTGATATTTTTAGCTGCGATACTGCTGCTAGAATTAACCGCCAATTCTCATAAGCCTCTGGACTACGAGAACCCGGCAATAAAGTCAAGTTTAACACACCCGGTGGCGACGGCGCAATAATTCCCCCAGGTTCCAAATTATCCATCATAGGATTACCCAAATCAACAGCCGGAATTGACCACCTTTGCAGAGTTTCCGTGGTCAGTCTATCGCGGGGAAACACCACCCGACAACGGGGATGAGTCATTAACCAACGTTCCCAGGGTAAATATACGGAACCTGACCACCCCTCCCATTTTTGCCACCAGGACTGGCGAGATAACTGTCCGTTTTCATCCCGCAAATAATATTCAGATTTCGCCGTCCCCACAAAAGCATATTCTGCACCACTTAACCAGGCTAAAAATAGGGGGACAATATCCCCCACCGCCAAAATAAATCCCCCCTCTTTCCCCCACTGGCGGACGGTCTGCACCTGGGAATATAATAACTGTAATAACCCCCCTTTCAAATCTCCCAGGAGTTGGGAACTGTCCATATAAATAAATCCCCCAGAAGGCATTTTTTGGACTCTCCCAATAATCGGAATATCCGGTAATTGCTGGTAGGCTTTTCCTTCCCCTACTAAGGGTAAAGCGGCTAGGTTATTAACTGGTGTTCGCAGATGTTGCAGTATTCTGACAGCGATGATATCTTCCCCGTGACCATTACTTAAACACAATAGTTTCATATTCCTGAATGCTGCATCAATTATAAGTCTCCAATTATAAGTCTAAAATTTCCTGAATTTTGGCGTTGAGTTGTTTTAATTTAACGGGTTTGGCTACATAATCATTTGCGCCAGCTTCTAGGCATTTTTCGCGATCGCCTGTCATAGCCAAGGCGGTTAAGGCAATAATTGGCACTTGGGTCATGGTGGGGATTTGGCGGATACGGTTAATTGCTTCTAAGCCATCTATTCCCGGCATTTGAATATCCATCAGAATTAAATTAGGAGATTCTGATTGTGCTAAATCAATCGCCTGTTGACCGTCCTTAGCAATAATTAAACGGTAGCCTTTAGCACCCAAATAACTCGACAAACTCATGATATTAGCTTCGTTATCTTCAGCAATTAAAATCAGGGGAGAAACTTGAGCCACATCTTCAGTTTTCGTCAGGAAATCCGAGGTATTAGATGATAGATGGGGGGTGTTAGTTCCGATTAAGATATCATCACAAGGAATCTCAAAAATAAACTGACTTCCTGACCCCACTTTACTAATCACATTAACAGTACCTCCGTGCATTTCGACAATGCGTTTAACTAGGGATAATCCTAAACCTGTTCCCTCATATTGACGATTGAGAGCGCTATCAATTTGAGTAAAGGGTTTAAACAGTTTTGATAATTGTTCTTCATTAATACCAATTCCCGTATCAATCACAGCAAAACGGACTCGGGATTTATCGCTGTCTATCGGGGGTGGCTGTAACTTAACTTCCAGGCTAATTTTACCTCGGGATGGGGTGAATTTAACCGCGTTATTGAGGAGGTTAATTAACACTTGACGCAGGCGGCGTTCATCAATATATAAGTCTGGTAAGGCTTGGGGAATTTGTACATTAATGGAAATCCCTTTTTTAAAGGCTTGCTGCTTAATAAAAGCTATACTAGATTGACACAGGGGGCGAATCGAAGTATAATTAAGGTCTAGTTTCATTTCCCCGGCTTCAATTTTAGCCAGATCTAAAATATCGTTAATTAATTCCAGGAGATGACTGGCGCTGCGTTCAATAGTTTGTAATGCTTGTTTTTGCCGATCGCCTAAAGTACCAAATACCTCTTCTTGCATACCCTCAGTCATTCCTAAAATAGCATTAAGGGGGGTGCGTAGTTCATGACTCATATTGGCGAGAAACTCATCTTTCAGACGGGTAGCGCGCATCAATTCCTGATTAGTCTGGCGCAGTTTGGCTTCGGTTTCTCGGCGATCGCTAATATCTCGACAGACACAAATTAACAGGTTATCTTCCGTTAGGGTCAGAGATAATTCTTCCGCAAAACTCGTCCCGTCTTGACGAGTGGCGATCGCTTCTCCAGTCCAGTAGCGATCGCGCATTACAATCGGGAAAACCTCATTTTCAAAGCGTTGAATTTCTGTAGGAGAATAGATTTTTCTCCAACTATGACCGACTAAATCTTCAGGTTCAGAATAACCAAACATGACCAAATGAGCGTGATTTACATACTGATACAAATCATCCTGAACAATAGCAATACCATCCCCCGCAGCTTCAATACTCGCCAACTGTTTAGCAATTTCCTGTTCAGCGGCTTTCTTAGCCTCTTCCGCCTCATTTCTTTTCCGGTGTAAACGATACCCTTCAATTAAATTGCCACAGGTAACTAAAAAGGCTTGTAAATAATCAATCATTTCCTCATGATAGCCACCTGGTTTATTGGCAATTCCCACTATTCCCACGAGAGTCGAACTGCTAAAAAATGGCAACCCCAAAAAACTATTTAAAGGGGGATGACCATTAGGAGTCCCTCCCCGGCGTGGGTCACTGCTAGGACTGTTAGCTATAACAGGTTTCCCGGTCATAATTACCGCCCCAAATAAGGTATTCATATTATCAAATTCCATGCCTTCTTCATGGTTTTCTTGATAAAATTTCTCCGTGGCTTCATCCCAAGCCACATTACTTATGCTATGGGTTTTTAGATAAGGAACTCCCCGAATTTTTAGGAAAGTTTCTTCCATGGTTGCTCCCCCATTATCTCGGAACATTACCTCGCCAATAAAGCCATATTCACTATCAGTTAAAGTTAGCAAGCTGCTAAGTAAACCATCAAAAATAGTTAGGCGATTTTCCGATGTAATAAACTGGGATTGTGCGAGGGTAATTGACTGTAGAAGGTTGTGGTTTTTTTCTAAGGCTATTTGCGCTGATTTTAGGTCGGTAATATCAAACAAAGTTGAACGACTATAAAGATATTCACCTTGGGGATTATAAACGGCGCTATAATTCAAGAGTACCGGGAAAACGTGACCATTACTACTAATCATCTCCAGCAACATATCTTTGAGATATCCTTGCTGTTTAAATAACTCAAAATTACTCTCAAATATCTCTCGACTGTCCGGGGTGAGAAAATCTGCTAAACGTCTCCCAAGTAATTGTTCACGAGAGTATCCTAACCATTGCAGTTCCGTATCATTAACTTTGACATAGCGACCCTCAGCATCGAGGGAATGATAGCCACAGGGTGCTTTATTATATAAGTCCTCAATCTCATGGGAATAGTCTAATAGCCTAGCTTCCGCCTGTTTGCGAGCGGTGATATCAAAGCGAATAGCTAAATATTGAGAGACTTTTTTATGGGAATTTAAAAAAGGGACAATGGTACTTTCAGTCCAGTAAATAGAACCATTTTTAGAGCGATTACAAATTTCTCCATGCCAAACTTTACCACTAGAAATAGTCCGCCATAAATTCGCGAAAAAACCAGGGGGATGGCATCTTGAGTTAACGATACGATGGCTTTTACCGATTAATTCTTCCGAGGAATAACCGGAAATTTCACAGAAGCGATTATTGACGTAGGTAATCACTCCACTCGCATCAGTAACAGCTACGATCGCTGAATGGTCTATGGCTAACTTTAGATCGGATAACTCCCTTAGTAATTGTTGGCGGTCGGACTCGGCTTGTTTACTCTCGGTAATATCAACATTAGTACCGATCATCCTTTGAGGTTCTCCTTCGGGGTTGCGAATAATTAGAGCATTTGCTTTAATAAAAACTATAGAACCGTCAGGACGTACAATCCGAAATTCTGGATTAAATTCCCTTTCCCCTCGCAGACTTTCCTGTAAAATTGCCTGAGTTAATTCAGCGTCTTCTGGGTGTAGGGAGTTTTTCCATAATTCCACTGTCTGGGGACACTCTAAAGGTGAGACTCCATAAATTTTATACATCTGATCATCCCAGGTTAGATGATTCTGAGAAATATCCCAATCCCAAATTCCCATTTGGGCTGACTTAATCGCTAATTGTAGGCGATCGCTAAGGTGAGAAAGTTCCTGGGTTCGCTGTTTGACCGTCGCTTCTAAAGATTGATTAAGATCTTGTAATGCGGTTTCCGCTTTTTCCCGTTCACAAAGTGCCGCTTTCTGTTCGCTAATATCTGTAATAGTACCCACATAGCCATTTACTGTTTCTTCTACACTAAATTCCGGGACAATTTGACCAAACACCCACAACTGATTTTCCCCGGCTTCTAAACGATATTCTTCCTTAAATGGGTGATGATTTACTTGAGTCTGTTTCCAGGCTTCATTAATGCGATCGCTATCTTCAGGATGCACAGAAATTTGCCAAGATAAACCAATTGTTTCCCCAGGAATACGTCCCGTCATCTGACAATATTCCTCATTGACATAGATACAATCACCCTCCTTATCCGTCCGAAAAACTCCCACCGGGATTAAATCTGTCAGAGTCGCATAACGTTCTTCTGTTTCTTGTAAACAGGTTTGAATTTGTTGGCGTTCCTGTAGTTCCCTTTGTAGGTCATCGTAGGCGATCGCTTGTTGAATAGCGATCGCTACCTGTAGCGCCAACTGTTGGACTATCTGGATTTCTTCTGATAACCACAGCCGCGTATTACTACATTGATGAATCGCAAATAAACCCCACAAACTCTTAGATTGGCTTTCCGCTTCATGGTTAGATAAAACAATTGGAACTACTAAATCTGCTCGGACTTCAAATTGTTTGAGCAGAGATAAATGACATTCACTTAATCCCACCTGATCAATATCTGGTGCTACGAAAATCTTTCCGTCTTGATACATTGATGGGTTGTCCTGAAAACAGGTATCTTTAATATTTTTATCTAAGCAGGATGTATAGGGTTCCATTACTGATTCCGCTACGATATCACCGCTCAAATCTGGGTTGAATTGGTAGATTACTACCCGATCACAATTTAACAAAATCCGGACTTGTTTAACCGTTTCCTCCAGGATTTCCGGTAAATTTAACCAAGACCTAATCCGGTTGGTAATCTCAAATACCAGTTGTTCTCTGTGGTGCGCCTGTTCTAGTTCTAAAGTCCGTTTTTTGACCTGTTCATCTAGTTGTTTCGCCTGAGTTTCTAAAATGCTAATTTTTTCTAATTCTAACTCCGATATGCGACCATCTAAAATCTTCGTCATTTTATACAGATCCAGAGGATTTAGCACTTTGAGCATACTGGTTTGGGTCACTATCCCTAAGAGTTCACCATGGGAACCTGTGACTAGAACTCGCCGGATATATTGGGATGACATCAACTCATGAATTCTCCACAGATTCTCATTGGTGGCGACCGAGAACACTGGGGTACTCATTAACTGTTTACTGCTATAGTTTTCTAGGTCTAAGCAGAAGGTATTAAACTTGACAATATCTCCCTCGGTCAGGATCCCGACCGGAACATTGACAGCCGTTGAATTGTTCACGAAATCGGTTTCTACTAAAACTACACAATTGACCCGGTATTGTGTCATTAAACAGGCAATTTCTAGCAGGTTACTCTCAGGACTAGCACAAATAACCTCTGTTGTCATTACCTCTTCTACCGTTCGTAATCTCAGCAGGTCTATGGGGTGGCTAATATAACGCAGAGTTTCATGGGTTATTAACCCTACTAGGCGATCGCTATCATCCACTAGCGGTAGGTGACAGATTTGATTTTTCCTCAGCAAATCAATCACTTCAAAAAAGTCGCTCAATTCTGACTCCCTCCAGCTTAATACTGAGGCGGTCATGACTTCCCCTACCAATAACTGCTCTAAGGGTCTTTTTTCTGTACAAAGTCGGATGATATCTCCCTGAGTCAGAATACCTACTAATTGCTCCCCTTCTACTACCAAGACGCAACTGGAACGCGCCTCTCCATAAACTTCCTCTAATAGAACACTGGCTTTTGATGATATACTACAACTGGCGCGACTTTCACTCATCAGCGCGATCGCTTCCCTCGCCGTTGTTTCTACTGTTACTAATAACGGCTCTCTAATAATCGCGCTTTCTAATTCGGTCAGGGTATATGATGAGTTGCTTGCCATAGTCTTTCACCACGAAGCGTGGTATTGATAAAACTGCTGCCTATTATATGCCTCTTAATTATAATTGAAATAACTCTTTCTGTCAACCAATTAACTTAATCTTGAGGTGGAGCCCTTGCCAAAGTCGGTTAAATGTGATAAGGT
>NZ_JBIMLI010000157.1:2152-10613 GCF_051859755.1 Limnospira sp. | reverse complement strand
CTAACCCAGTTAAGTATTGTGTTGTGAGAAATACCAGTGACTCTCTCAATGGCTCGAAATCCCATGCCATTGAGGGAAATTTTCACACAAAGCTCTTTGACATCAGAACTGTAACCTCCAGGACAGGGATTTTCTCGAAATTGGCGACCACATTCACGGCACAGGTAACTCTGTTTTCCCTGACGATGACCATTTTTGACTACTTTATGGCTTTGGCAATAAGGACAATCCATCTTGATTTATTTGAGAATATCATTTTCTATTATGCAACACCGCAAAAACGATATGAGATCCCGTCAAGCCCAGGAAGATGATACCAGGGAACACAACGGGGAATTATCCCCTATGCCCGCCGGGTTGCCAGTCCCGCCCAAAAAGCAAAGGGCGCGAGGCAAATTACAAAGCTATAAGTTGGTTGCGAGTTGTCTAATTGGGTTAATTTTGGGGAGTTTAACCTGGTGGCGGTTAAATTCAAGACCTGGGAAGATTAGCGGTTAGGAGAATCGTCAATCAGAGTACAGCTTGTTCACCAGTCGCTTAATACATTGCCCTCACCCTAAATCTGGATCCCAGAGAGGGAGAGGGACTTTGAGAGGACAAAAATATCTCTTAATGTGACTGATAGTCCGTAGACTTATCGTCCACCATGGGTAATTATGACTCTATGGAAAAATCAAAAGCAAAAACCTTAAAAGCTTTGGGATTTCTGATTAGACAGCATAGAATGGCTGTGGGTATTTCTCAAGAAGAACTAGGGCTACGCTGTGACCTAGACCGCACGTATATATCTGGTCTAGAGCGTGGTGTCAGAAATCCTTCTCTTACGGCGATTGTGGCTCTTGCTGAGGGCTTAGGAATAACCGTATCTCAACTTCTGGACAACTTAGAAATAGAAATAACTAGGACTGAATGAATCGCAATTTAGTGGCTAATTTTAAATCCCAATTAAAACCAGGTTCTTCTCAGTTAAAGGTGTTCAGTTTGCTGTCAGATCAGAAGTGGCACTGTCGCACTTGTGAAGGTAAGCAAGTAGCATCGGAGCAATACGCTGGAGGTGGTGGAATTCAAGGACTAGAGCGCGGAACTAAAAGTCGTCCGGGGCTACATCTTGAGACCAAACGGGATTTCTGTAACATCTGTAATAAAAAAACCAGATGGGATAGATGGACTGGGCAAATAAAACCGTCAAATGCTCCGGCTATTATTCCCCCCAAATTAGCAGACAGAATTTTGAAACTTTATGATTATAAAGACGTTATTGAAAATCGAAAAAGACCAACCCATGAGTTAGTGATTGATCACCGTTTTCCTATGCAGCGTTGGGGTAAAGCCGAACCTAGTCATGACATAAACATGAACGAAAACGAAATCAAAAGAAAATTTCAACTTCTCAAAAAAGATAGTGCTGGCAACCACAATTTACTGAAATCGAGAAGTTGTGAAAGATGTATGAAAACTGGTAAAAGAGGGCAGCCCATGGGTATCCGCTTCTGGTATTCTGGGGGTGAGAACTGGCCTGATAATATTCCTCCATTGGGAGCGGAAGCAGAAGGTGGTTGTATAGGTTGCGGTTGGTATGATTTTGAGTCATGGCGTAATGCTCTTAATGCAACATTAGCTGAACATAAGTAAGCTGTTTTTCGGAGACAACTATATTTTCAGCCTCATTTTCAGCCTCTGTGACAATCCTATTTAAGTAAGGAATGAGTCCATAGCCAATACACTCTGCTAGACGTGGAGGAACAGCATTTCCAATTTGCCACATGGCTTTTTTCATGGTTCCTTCAAAGATAAAAGAATCAGGAAAGGTCTGTAATCTAGCCATTTCTCGCGCTGAAATCACCCGATTTAGATGGGGATGAATATGAGTCCCCCCGTGATTCTCTTTGATGGTCATACTAGGTTTTCCGGGATACTGTCGCTTAAAAGCATCAACATAGGTTTGATACAAAGAACCTCCTGGAGGTACTTTTGATATCCGCTCCATATATTCGGGAGAATGACGAGTCCATTCATGATTAATACTGGGAATGGGTTGGTAAGCTGGTAGATCGGAAATTGCTGATTCAATTGTCTGATACTCCTCTGGAACTAATTGAGGATTTGGATAAGGATTTTCCATTCCGAAACGATTAGCTATAAAAATAGCTCTCGGTCTGATTTGGGGAACACCATAGGCGGCAGATTCAAGAATTGCCACGGAAATATTTGTGTAACCAATGGCTTGAAAAGCAGAAAAAATAGCTTGTTTAATTTTGCCTTTTTTGAGGGTTAAAATTCCCGGCACATTTTCCATAACGACATACCAAGGACGCACTTCAGCAACAATGCGAATAAATTGTTGGAATAAATGATTGCGAGGGTCATTGGGATCGCGCTTCCCAGCGACAGAAAAACCTTGACACGGTGGCCCGCCTACGACCAGATGAACTGAAGGAGAACCAATTTTAGATAGCCACTGGTGAGGATTAAAATCATTAACATCCCCACAAAAATGATGACAATTGGGAAAGTTTCTCTGATGAGTGGCGGAGGCAATTGGGTTAATTTCTACACTAGCTACTGGATTAAAACCAGCTTGCCAAAAACCCTGCGTGATTCCCCCTGCACCAGAAAATAGATCGATAAAGTTATAGGTTTGCAGTGGTTGGGATACGGGATTAATATCAACTTGAACTTGATAAGGATCGCGTTTGGTTGTGGCTAATTCACGCTGAATTCTTTGATAACGCCCTAATTTAGCTTTTTTCTGTTTCCTGGTGCTGTTATCTTTTGGATCATCTGGAAACAAGGATAATTGTAGGTCCATGACTTGAAAAATAAAGGCTCTATAATCATGATTGTGATAGATAGTCTACATAATGTCAAGACTGAGATCAAGTCGAACCTTTTGTTAACAAGAATAACGCGCCCAATGTAGGGGCATTAAAAAAGAAGGGCGGGTGCAGGTAGTTGGCTGGTTTTCCCGATGGCGGATCTAGCACCCGCCCCTACTAGCACCGACCCTTTCCCCACGGCGGTTTTTGGTGAGGTAGTGCGATCGCATTTCACCGAATTTCACCGAATTTCGACCTCGAATAACGCGCCCAATGTAATGTAGGGGCGGGTGCAGCAGTCAGCCATGGAACACACCAGCCAATGATATACACCCGCCCTTTCCCCGCCGCCGTTTTGAACAGGTGGTGCGATCGCATTCCCGACGGTTTTGGGAAAAAATCCGCCAACCGTCTAAACCCGCCCATTAGCCCTAGGGCGAGACTATTTTAAATGTAATAGTCTTGAAGGGCTTTAACATCTAGGGGGCGTTGCTGGAGCGATCGCAAAGCGGATATGGTGGCTTTAGCGCCAGCGATAGTGGTAATAATCGGGACCTTGTAAGCCAAAGCCGATCGCCGAATCATAATCCCATCAGCGCGTGCTTCCGACCCCGAAGGCGTGATAATCGCCAATTGTACCGCGTGATTTTTAATAGCATCCAATACATTAGGGCGACCCTCATGGAGTTTCAACTCTAGGTCAACCTTAACCCCATGTTCCCATAACACCTTGCGAGTGTTGATGGTAGCAGTCACCTTAAAGCCGAGATCCAGGAAATCTTGAACCACAGGAACGATCGCTTCTTTATCGCGGTCATTGACAGAGACAAACACCGTCCCCGACATGGGTATCACCTGACCCGCCGCCAATTCGGCTTTAGCAAAGGCGCGTCCGAATTCGGTATCAATTCCCATAACTTCTCCGGTCGATCGCATTTCGGGACCGAGGAGGACATCCGTACCTGGGAACTTAGCAAAAGGTAAAACCGCCTCTTTCACCGAGACATAATCGGGAATTTTCTCCTGAGTATATCCCAACTCTGCCAAAGTCTTGCCAGACATGACGCGGGAAGCCATTTTCGCCAAAGGAATACCGATCGCCTTAGACACAAAGGGAACAGTCCGGGAAGCGCGGGGGTTAGCCTCCAGAATATAAACCTGTTCACCTTGTACCGCAAACTGAATGTTCATCAGACCCACCACATTCAAAGCCTTGGCTAATTGAATAGTCTGGCGGCGTATGGTAGCGAGGACGGTTTCTGATAGACTTTGGGTAGGAATGGAACAAGCGGAGTCCCCGGAGTGAATCCCCGCCTGTTCGATATGTTCCATAATCCCACCGATGACGACATTTCCGGTATGGTCAGCGATCGCATCAACATCGACCTCAACGGCATTTTCCAGGAACTTATCAACCAAAATCGGGTGATCCGGTTCCACCAGCACCGCAAAGGTCATATATCGTTCCAATTCCTCATCAGAATAGACGATTTCCATGGCGCGACCCCCCAACACATAGGAAGGACGCACGACGACCGGATAACCGATACGACCCGCCACCGCGAGAGCCTCTTCATAGCTGCGAGCCATTCCATTCGCCGCCTGTTGAATATTCAACTCCCGGAGAATTTTCTCGAAGCGTTCCCGGTCCTCAGCGGTATCAATAGAGTCAGGGCTAGTCCCCCAAATTTTAGTTTTTAGGGTGGATTCTGACAAGGCTTTTTCCAGGGGGACGGCTAGTTTTAAGGGAGTCTGACCGCCAAACTGAATGACAATACCTAGTGGTTCTTCCGCCTCGATGATATTAAAAACATCCTCCTTGGTCAAGGGTTCAAAATAGAGGCGATCGCTGGTGTCGTAGTCGGTGGAAACCGTCTCCGGGTTGGAGTTAACCATAATGGTGATATAGCCATCATCGCGCAAAGAATAGGAGGCGTGACAGCAACAATAGTCAAACTCAATCCCCTGACCAATGCGGTTAGGTCCGCCGCCGAGAATCATGACTTTGGGGCGGTCGGAGGGGATCATTTCGTCCTCTTCCCAATAGGTAGAGTAATAGTAAGGGGTGGTAGACTCAAATTCGGCGGCGCAGGTATCCACCATTTTATAGGCAGGTTTGACCCCTAAACCCTTACGATATTTACGGACTTCATCTTCGGTGGTTTGACTTGCAAAAGCAATTTGGCGATCGCTAAAACCTTGTCGCTTAATCGCCAGCATATCCTCATGATTAATTTGGTTGAAGGGAGTGCGTTTTAAAAATTTCTCCGTCTCCAACAATTGCTGCAACTTATCCAAAAACCAAGGGTCAATCCCGGTTAACTCATAAATCTCCTCTACCGACATTCCCAATAACATGGCATAGCGGAGCGTTAGCATTCGGTCGGGGTTAGGAGTCCTTAAACCAGAACGGATAGTATCCAAACTGGGGACTTTTTCATTAGTATTAAGTCCCCAACCCGCCAAACCTGTTTCGAGCGATCGCATAGCCTTTTGGAAGGACTCGCAGAAAGTGCCACCAATAGCCATCGCCTCACCCACCGATTTCATTTGGGTAGTCAATACTGGTTCAGCACCTGGGAACTTCTCAAAAGTAAACCGGGGAATCTTGGTGACCACATAATCAATAGTTGGTTCAAAAGAAGCCGGAGTTTTTTTGGTGATATCATTGCTAATTTCATCGAGGGTATAACCCACAGACAATTTGGCTGCAAACTTCGCAATAGGGAACCCAGTCGCCTTGGAAGCCAAAGCCGAAGACCGACTGACGCGGGGGTTCATTTCAATGACAATCACATCTCCATTAACCGGGTTCACGGAAAACTGGATATTAGAACCTCCCGTTTCTACCCCAATTTCCCGGATAATTTTAATCGCCGCATCCCGCAATCGTTGATATTCCTTATCGGTGAGGGTTTGCGCCGGAGCGACGGTAATGGAATCGCCAGTATGAACCCCCATAGGGTCGAGGTTTTCAATGGAACAGATAATCACCACATTATCCGCCAAATCCCGCATTACCTCTAACTCGTATTCTTTCCAGCCAATTAAAGACTGTTCCACCAAAATCTGGGACATGGGGGAAGCATCCAACCCAGCGATCGCCAATTCCTCGTATTCTTCCTGATTATAAGCAATACCGCCCCCTGTACCCCCCATAGTGAAGGCGGGACGAATAATCAGCGGATAACTACCAATTTGCTCCGCAATAGCCCTGGCTTCATTGAGGTTATTCGCAATACCTGATGGACAGCAGCCGACCCCAATTTTCTCCATCGCCTGTTTGAACAGGAGACGATCTTCGGCTTTTTCAATCGCATCTAATTTAGCGCCAATCAGTTCAACACCATATTTGTCTAAAACCCCATTTTTCGACAAAGCCACCGCAATATTTAAGGCGGTCTGACCCCCCATGGTTGGTAATAAAGCGTCGGGACGTTCCGCCTCGATGACTTTTTCCACAATTTCTGGGGTTAAGGGTTCAATGTATGTCCGCCGGGCTGTTTCCGGGTCGGTCATGATTGTGGCTGGGTTAGAGTTGACCAGAACTACATCATATCCTTCTTCTCGTAGGGCTTTACAGGCTTGAGTCCCTGAATAGTCAAACTCACAGGCTTGTCCGATGACAATTGGACCCGAACCCAGCAGCAGAATTTTTTTTAGGTCGTCGCGTCGCGGCATATCTCTTAACTATCCGTTATTCGGTTATCTGTGAAGTACCCTACCACCACCTGGGTCAGAACAGGCTGACGCATTGGGTGTAGGCTTCCTGCTTCTCCGACAATTCCCCAGGCTATTAGTTTATAGCTGGGGTCTCCCATCGTCTCCACAGGCCTAAACGCCACTTCCTGGCGCTTAAAAATCATAACTTAGACTTAAATTTAACTGAACATCATCAGCCTAATTTTAGATCCGATGCCCAATTATGGGCGATCGCTCACTGTAATCAATGCCAGGGTACAATCTCAACTCCCGCCTAAATGTTCAGACTGAACTTGACAAGTGCGATCGTACTACTACCCTAGAACCGGAAAATCAACTAACAACCAGTAATAATGATTGTAGACATGACGAGAAAACTCCCATGATTATCAGTGTATACATATCTAAATTAATCCTCTTTTTAACAATCCAATAACAGTATATGAAAAAATGTGTCTAATTCCACCACCTAGCCATTAACAATAGCCGAAATTACCCAATTTCGAGGTTCTACCAATCAGCCATGAGTTGTGATCACAATTTCCTGAATCATCTATAATCAGTAAAGACAAGGCTGATATCAGGGAACTGATTAAATACTGATGGTGGTGAACTTATTTCATCTTCTGGCTGATATTGGTGTATCGTTACTAATGGATTGACCGATCGCCCTGATTAGTGAGAAAATGGTACAACAATCCCTTATTATCCCAAACATCCTTATGCCTAAACCTAGTTCATACGCGGTTCATCTTTTGATTCAGGGGGGACACCGGGAAGAAGTCCGGTTCAGGACGATCCAGGATTTTCAGACCTGGTACACTAAGGTTCTGATTCCTAAGCACACTGATACCGATTTTCTCAATGTCCCGATTAAAACCATTGAAGGTGAGTATCTGGTAGTTCGTCCCTCTAGTATTATGGGGATTCGCGTCGAACCCATTTATACTAGCAGCATAGAACGCGACGAAGTAGAATGAAACCAAAATCCGCTCAGGTCATTGGTATTGATTTAGGGGGGACGGCGATTAAACTGGGACTGTTTGAGGCGGACGGTTCCTGTAACCAATCCCTGACGGTGGCAACTCCACAACCCGCTACCCCGGAAGCTGTGTTGGCAGCAATACTAAACGCTATATCACAAATAACAGCCCCTGTCGAGTCTTGGGCGGCGATCGGGGTGGGTTTACCGGGACCAGTAGATGGGACGGGGCGTATCTCCCAGGTAGCCATTAACCTAGAGAATTGGCGGGATGTTCCCTTAGCAGACTGGCTGGAAGAAAAAACCCAAAAGCCAGTAATCATGGCTAATGATGCTAATTGTGCGGGGTTGGGGGAAGCCTGGTTAGGGGCGGGACGAAATTTTGATAATCTGATTATGTTAACTCTGGGGACAGGAGTTGGCGGGGCGATTATCCTCAATCGTCAGTTATTTGTGGGTCATCGCGGCGCGGCGGGGGAGTTGGGATTAATTACTTTGAACCCCGATGGACCCCCTTGTAATAGCGGAAATCAGGGTTCTCTGGAACAATATGTCTCTGTACAAGCTATCCGCCGAGAAACGGGTGATCACCCTTCTGACCTAGCCAAAAAGGCGATCGCAGGTGATTCCCAAGCCTTAGCCTATTGGGAAGAATATGGGCGACGGTTAGGGGCGGGTTTAGCTAGTTTAATTTATGTTTTGACTCCAGAAGCGGTCATTTTAGGCGGTGGTATTAGTGCGGCAGCGAATCTATTTTTACCAACCCTCTGGGAGGAAATTCAACGCCGAGTTTTACCCACTTCTCGGGAAGGGCTACAAATTTTGACCGCCGAATTAGGAAATCAGGCGGGTACTATAGGGGCGGCGCGACTTGCTTTTCAGATAATTAATAATTAATAATTAATAATTAATAATTAACATGATTTCCTGAAGTCAATGCTAACTCAATGTATATATGCTA
>NZ_JBIMLI010000157.1:0-2055 GCF_051859755.1 Limnospira sp. | reverse complement strand
CCAATCCGAGAATTACCTGTAGATAAATCCTAAACTATGATCCGCCTTTCTCGACAACAAGCCAAGACGGCACTTGTTCAACTCAGCGATCGCTTTCAAGCTACCGACTACCATAGTGATCATCTGGCTATTCGCACTAAAGCCGCCTATGCAATGGGAGATTTTGGCGGTGCTATTCCCGGCTGTATGCAAGTCTTCTTTTTGCTGTTTTTCTTGACTAATATTGCGGGACTTGATGCAGGTTTAGCAGGTAGTGTATTATTACTTGGTAAAGGATGGGATGCTATCAGTGATCCGATGATTGGTTGGTTAAGCGATCGCACCCAGTCTCGTTGGGGAAGGCGTTACCCTTGGATGATAGTAGCTTCTATTCCTTTGGGTATCTGCTTTTTCCTGCATTGGGTTGTACCTCCTGTTAGTGGCTGGCTACTATTCGGCTATTATGGCTTGATTACCATCCTATTTTATACCGCATTTACCGCCGTATTTCTTCCCCTCGGTGCTTTGGCGGCTGAACTTACCCAAGACTATGACGAACGTACCAGTTTAATCAGCTTTCAATCAGCTTTTAAAATTGGCGGAAGTCTATTTGCTTTAGTGTTAGCCCAGGTTTTATTTGGATTATTTGAATCTCCCCAATTGCGATATCCTTTATTGGGTAGTTTGGGGGGATTAATGGCGATGATATCTGTCTATATATGTGTTTTTGGAACCAGTAAACGCTACTTTCAACAAGAAGCTAAACGATTGGCAATCACCCGACCTCCATCATTACCATTTTTACAACAAATTCGCATTGCCTTTAGTAATAAACCCTTTCTTTATGCCATTGGGATTTATTTATGTTCCTGGTTGGGAGTACAGGTAACCGTTGCTATTCTACCCTATTTTATAGTAGATTATATGCAACTAGCCGATCGCCACTTAACCCAAATGGCATTATTAGTGCAAGGGGTATCCTTACTGGGTATGGCTTTCTGGAATGCGATCGCCCAAAAAGTAGACAAAAAAACCGTCTATTGTTTAGGCATTCCCTTCACCATGTTAGCCGGAGTCGGACTATTCATGCTGCAACCCGGACAAATGCTGACCATGTATGGTTTAGGTGCGATCGCTGGATTTGGAATAGCTACCGCCCACCTAGTCCCCTGGTCAATTTTACCCGATGTTGTCGATCTCGATGAACTCAACACCGGACAGCGACGGGAAGGCATTTTTTACAGTTTTATGGTAATGTTACAAAAACTAGGAATTGCCCTATCCCTATTTATTGTCGGACAAATTCTCAGCCATGCTGGACTGTTAGCCACAGCCGGTTCCAAAGAAGCAATCAGCCAACCCGAATCCGTATTATGGGCAATTCGCCTGATGGTAGGCCCCATTCCCATTGCCTTTTTATCCATGGGGTTAGTATTAGCCTATTTTTACCCAATTACTCGCACCGTCCACGCAGCCATTCGTCTACAATTGCAACAACGCCACGACTAAATAACTACCAATGATAGGGGCGGCTGGTAGGGGCGGGTGCTAGATCCGCCCCGGTAAAAACCCGCCAACTTACGGAACTCGCCCTTCTTCTTATGTAACACCCCGGTAAAAACCCGCCAACTTACGGAACCCGCCCTTCTTCTTATATAACGCCCCGGTAAAAACCCGGCAACTTACGGAACCCGCCTTCACCTACGGTAAAAACCCGGCAACTTACGGAACCCGCCCTTCTTCTTATGTAACGCCCCGGTAAAAACCCGGCAACTTACGGAACCCGCCCTTCTTATGTAACGCCCCGGTAAAAACCCGCCAACTCACGGAACCCGCCCTTATTCTGTTCGGAACCCAGATATAGCACAAGACAGAAAAGTTAGGACGTATAGCACATGACCCGATATCGGGAATGGCAATCGGGAACTCGTCAATGTCGGGATGCCAAACGTCCCGTCCTCAATCCCAACAGTGGCTGTTATCCGACCCTGTATAAAGGTATAGCACAAGACAGGAAAGTTAGGACGTATAATGGAGAGGACGAGATGACTAAGAAGACCCAAAATGCCAGCCCCC
>NZ_JBIMLI010000156.1:0-10738 GCF_051859755.1 Limnospira sp. | reverse complement strand
GGACTAAAGTCCCCCTGTCGCGTTTCCTCCCCGGTCTAAAGACACGGGGCTTCCACGCTCCCAAGAGGTTTACGTGATATAGCGGGGATTTGTTTACTTAGGATTAGTTCGGTTCCATCTTGGTTCCACTCCACGCGATCGAATATTTGCTCAAGAATATACAATCCTCGTCCGCATTCATGTTCATCATGGGGTAGTTCTGGGTCATCCCAGCAGTTATCATTAGTTTCCACTGCTGACAAGCTACAGCCACAGGATGGGGGTTTAAATCCCCGTCCTTGGTCTGAGATCAACCACCAGAACTGATTATTGATGATCGCAAAACGAACGACAACCGTTTTACTGGGATCTAGCTTATTGCCGTGTTTGGCAGCATTAACTAGGGCTTCTTGTAGTCCTAGTCTGATTTCATCTTGGCACTCCGAGGGGATTTCGGCGAGAAGTAAATCCAAAATCGATCCCAGATAGAGTGTAGAAGCAAAGCTAATTGTGACCCAGTTACGTTTAACCGGACGTGATGATATGGCAATCACTTAGAAAACTCCCAGGCTTTCAGGTGAACTATTTTCATCAACTGCATAGTTGTGAATACTCCACTTATGTTGAATCAAGTTGTTGTTTAAGTTTAAGTACCCGTCCCTAAATTAATATTAGCAAAAAAATCCGGAAAATGCAAATTTCCTCAAAAATAATCTGCAATTGTCTTTAAATCTAATGATAGTAACAAGGACTCATTGCCTGGTTTGGCCAATGTGGTACTTTTGACCCCACCCCCGAATATGTTTTGCATTAGGGTATTATCTATTCCTTAGTTATCATTATTAATTATCTTCGGAGATCACCCTTTTCATAAATCAGTGATTGGGGAGCAACATTCCCACTGGTGGCAGCCCCTGAGAATTGATATCCTACATAGAACTGATCCGCCATAATCTACTGTATCATCAGATACTAAATTGCCGATTTTAGCGATCGCCTCACTGCATAAATCTAGTATTTTGTCAACCCCATGCACGGAATAACTAGGATTTTCAAGACGGGCCAAGATTATACCATAGTTAATGACAAGTTAATCATAATTTTGTCCCCCCCCCGTTAATTTATTGACACCAATTAGTAGGGGAACAATTCAATAGCCAACTGTCAATTAAAGAGGCTAAGTTGTATATAGGAATCGTGAGACCCAACGTGATTATAACCATCTTCAATATATTTAAGAAGAGAACCTGCCACATATTCAGCTAATTTGACGGGAACCGCATTGCCAATCATCTGTTCCAAGTCAGATTTACTCCCCTCAAATTTGAAAGACTTAGGAAAGGTTTGGATATAACTTCTTTCCATAGTAGTTAGTGGTCGTAGAGAGGGATTGAGGTCACAGGCATCGCCGTGATGTTTTTGATAAGTTTTAGGGATAGGTCGATTTACACCTCGCACTGTGGGACTAGGTTCATAGATACTAAAAATTCCTCGCCTTTGATAACTTCTTGGGTGACGATAAAAATACTCAATTCCCAAACTCAAACCTAGATAATCAAAAACTGTCATCGGCTTAGAGGCATAATTTTTGAACAAATAAGGTTCTAAAAAATTGTCTTTTCCTTCTAGTTCACCGATGAGAAAATATCGTTTTCTGGCTTGTGGAACCCCACAATAACTAGCATCCAAAACTGAGCCAGTCAAACCATAGCCACTGTTTTTTAAGATTTGCCAAGTCACTTTAAGAGTTTGACTCTTGGTGATTCTGGAAACATTTTCCATCATAAAAAAGCGAGGCTTAATAGAAGCAATAATGCGAGCAAAATTGATAGTTAAGTTAGCACGTCCTAAACTTTCATCCCTTTTACCCGCGCTGGAAAAATCTTGGCATGGGGGACCACCAATAATGACTTCTGGTTTATACTCTCGCAGAGTATGTATCACGCTTTCTTCAGATAAATCAACTTGAAAAATGGGATGTCTGAAGTTACGTTGATAAACTTTAATGGCTGGCTGCCATATCTCGAATGCAGCTTTAATATCAAATCCAGCATTTTCAAATCCCAAAGATAATCCACCACATCCAGCAAACAAATCTATAGTTCTCATAGTTCACAAATTTATAGTCAAAATAAATCTGGTGAGTTGTATATTATAGCATCAAACCTTCTTTCGGGACTCAGTAAATTTTGACCATCTCCTAAAATAATATTTTTGATTTCCTGCTTAGGGATTCTTGGTTGTCGCCAAGACTCTGAGTTCATATATTCGTGAGTTATTTTTCCATTGACTGCAAATGCTTTATCATTTTTGGTGTTGTATGAGCAGGAATCAATAATGCTTACATGGTCAAATAATCCGCGATCGCCAAAATCACTTAACATTTTAAATAGCCAAATTACTGTTCGTGTATATCTGGAAATTTTGATGATTTGACCAAAGTTTTCTATTTCTTGTTTAGCCAAATTGATAAATAATCGACTAAAGGAAATATCACTCCAAATAAATACATCTAAACAGTTAGTAGACAATTGGGGAGACTTTCCCTGAGTTTTCCAAATTGGCTGCATTAAAAATGGTTTTTGAACTGAAACAATGTGGCTCATTAAGTTATCGATCGCTTCTATCATAGTTGAGACATAAGGAATTACTGATAGGGGTTCTGTCCAATCTAAATCCTGTGGAAATGTTAATTGTAGTAATTCCGCCATATTAGTTCCTTGTTGCCGAAGATTAGAGGCTATGCTACAGGCTAAATAAACAATAGTATCGGGTCGTACTACAATTTCACATCCGTACTGATTTTCAGGTAGTTCGCAAGTTGTATTATCTGGTAATGCGGTCAGTTTAATTTCCATAGCACGCAAACAAAGTCCGTTAGTTTGCGTAACTAAATCAACTCTGGGAAGGGTACCAATTAAATATTGTTGATAGGGTGTAAATTGTGATTCAAAAGCATAAAATGCTAGATCCGATTGAGGATTAATACCAAAAACATCTTCGGTGGCAATAGTTGTATGCTCAATCTCTAAGTTAGAATTTACTTTAATATAGATATTTTCAAGATTGATCTCATGCAAATAGCAACATAAAGCTGTCGGAAAAGATGAATTAAAACAATTTTTACCCCAGGATTTTTTTTGTAAGAAATCGCGATTATAATATCTTATCCCAAATAAGCTAGGCTGCTTTTTAACCATTTTTATTATGATTGAATCGTTTATCCAAAATATAACCAAAATCGACCAGCTACCGAAACCATGATTAATCAATCATCAGTCCTAGTTATTGACACCAATTAGTAGGGGAACAATTCAATAGCCAACTGTCAATTAAAGAGGCAGATTGAATCGAGCGAGCAAACTGATATTCAGCATAGCGGCGTAGTATTTTTTCCACGGTTATCCAAGCTGATGGTTGATAGGTATTCCAGAGATTAGTTAATTCAGATTGGGCTAAATGTTGAAGAATTGCCAAGGGTTCTGCTGCTAGACGCGCATCAATTTTGATGGATATTTCCTCAGTTAGATAACGCCCACCTGCTTCGGAAACTGAGGATGATTGATGGTCATTATGTTGGCTGGTAATGCGGGATAATTCGACTAAATTAATGATACCCCCAGCCGCTAAACTGAACCCTACCAACCAATTAGGGTCGCTAAAATTAGGGTTTAAAGGATGTTGAGTTAGACAACATAACTGGACCTGGGGAGCAATTCCCGCCCAAGCTAAGAGGTGAAAAATTCCATGAGTTAAACGGGCGACTATACCGATCGCATTTTCCTCTGTAGAGGTATTAGGAAGTCCTTCTAGGCGGTCTAAATGTTCTGACAATAGCAAAAAGAGTTCCGGTTGAGGTTGTTCACTCAAGGCTTGACTAAGAACCAATTCAGCCAAATATTGACCAGCGGCTAATTTACCCAAATTTTTAGCGAGTCCACTATGGGAGTTGATAATTTCCGCCTGAGTAATTTTATCAAGCGATCGCCCTTTGGCAATTAACCACTGATTAACCACAAATAAACCCGTAGTCCCCCCCAGACGCGATCGCGATTTTCTCGCCCCCGGTGCTACCACTCGCATCAGACCAAATTCTGGTGTTAAAATAGTTAATAGGCGATCGGACTCTCCCAGAGGTATCGCCTTTAAAATAATCCCAGTAGCTTTATAAGTACGACTCATTAATCCTGATTTTCTTGGTTGAGTTGATGGCGCGGGTTGCGGATAATATGTACCCCTCCAGAAGTACCTAAACGGGTCGCCCCCGCCTCCCAAAGTGCGATCGCCTGATCATAAGTGCGAATACCTCCAGAAGCCTTAATTCCCACCTGAGACCGCGCTACTTGCTTGAGTAACCTAACATCCTCGACCGTCGCACCTCCATAATATCCCGTGCTAGTTTTGAGATAAGTAACCCCCGCATCAATAGCCAATTCCGCGGCCAGACGTTTTTCTGCGTCTGTCAAAACGGCTGTTTCCAAAATGGCTTTAACCACCACTCCGGTTTCCTCGCAAATTTCGGCTAATTCCCGGTTAAACTCATTAGTTTTTCCCGACTTTAACCAACTTAAATTAATCACCACATCCAACTCAGTCGCCCCATTTTCGACCGCTTCTAAGGCTTCATACAGTTTCACGGCGGAAGTATTCGCACCACAGGGAAACCCAATTACCGTACAAACTTTAGGGCTTTTATTGTGCAGAAGTTCCCGCGCCAGTTTGACAAAACCAGGGAAGATACAAACGGAAGCGAAATTATATCGATCCGCTTCTTCACAACACTTTTGGATTTGTTCATCAGAAGCCGTCTGATTTAATAAGGTATGGTCAATTAGGGGCGCAATATCAAGATCATCGTAAGATTCTCTCATCATATTAGGATGCTCTAATTCAGTATCATAGATTTAAATTAATTGAACGTCATAACAGGGAGCAAATTTGCTCCCCATAACTAATCACTTCAAGCTGTAACTTTCGAGAGTTCGGCGGGCGGCAATTCCGCCGACTCCACTTTTTTAAAATTCTCTAGTTGTTGAGTAATTTCAGCAGTTACAATGTCGCGATATTCGAGGAAATGTTCATTGTGGGCGCAGACCGTTAAATAATGTTCCCAAACCGCCGGGTTATGGCGAATAATACCCAATAAATGATGCCAGAATTTCCACCGAGTCGATCGCTTAATTCCTTGTCGCCAAATAATAATTGCCAAAGCCCGTAAATCCACCAATTCAGGAGTTTTAAAAGGGGTTTTACTGCGAGGTGCGCCTAATTTCAGGAAACAGTTATAGGTTCTGTCTAAATAGCGATCGGGTTCATATAGAGTCCGAAAAGCCTGGATATATTCGGCGGCAATTTCTTCAACCGGACGAGTCGGAATAAAGTTCATTAACATAGTTTGGTTAGTAGCGTGTTGGCTAATATTTTCCCGATCCGCTAGTAAGCGTCCTTCTTTCTCCAACCGATGCCATAATCCGGTATTGGGGAGGGCTTGCAACATCCCCAACATGGCAGTAGGAATACCAGCCTGATCTACAAACTCAATCACCCGGGAAGCCGCCCCAGATTTTTCGCCATCAAAACCGATAATAAATCCCGCCATTGGTCGCAAGCCAGCCCGGATAATTTTATCGACAGATTCGCTTAAAGAACTACGGGTATTTTGGAATTTTTTAGTTAAAGCCAAACTGGCTTCGTCCGGGGTTTCAATACCCAAAAATACCGCATCAAAATTACAGTCAACCATCATATCCATGAGTTCTTCATCGGCGGCTAAATCCACTGATGCCTCTGTATTAAATCGGAAAGGATATTGATGTTCAATTTGCCAAGTCTTGAGGGCTTTTAGCAATAACTTAACATTGCGCTTATTGCCGATAAAATTATCATCGACCATAAACACTCCCCGCCGCCATCCTAATTCATACAGATAATCTAATTCTTTGAGGAGTTGTTCAGGATTTTTGGTGCGGGGTTTGCGCCCGTAGAGTACAATGATATCGCAAAATTCGCATTGGAAGGGGCAGCCACGGGAAAACTGTACGGACATAGAGTCATAAGCATCCAATTCCAGCAGATCATAACGGGGAACTGGAGTAGTGCTAACATCAGCTTTTTCTGGCGATCGGAAAGTGCCGCTGGTTTCTCCCCGGTTAATGGCTTCGACAAATTGGGGTAAGGTGATTTCGCCTTCGTCCAGGATTAAATAATCTGCTTCGGCTGCAACTTCACCAGGGACTGAGGTGGCATAAGGTCCACCAACAGCGACGGGTTTACCTCGGCGTTTGGCTTCCTGAATTTGTGCCAGCAGATCGACTTTTTGGACGATCATGGCGGTGAGAATGACTAGATCCGCCCATTCCCATTCGGCTTCGGTGACGGGTCGGATATTGCGATCGACTAACTTAAATTCCCATTCTTGGGGTAAAATCGCCGCTACGGTGATCAGCCCTAGGGGAGGTAACAGGACTTTGCGATCGACCAGTTCCAGAATTTTGTCATAGGACCAGAAGGTTCTAGGAAACACTGGATAAATTAGTAAAACTCGCATTTAATCAATACCTCATTGTTTAATATGGCGATCGCTTTTGGGCGCGGAACTATAGAATCGTGCAGCATGGAACCTGGGGGAATAGGTTTCCATTAATTAGGTTTCCGCAGGATAGATTCCGCGATATCATAACAAAGGCACACAAAATTTAACATTTTTGCTAAAGTTAAGTTACAGGATATCGCAAATATGCCAGTTCAAGTTGGAGACCTCGCCCCCGATTTTACTTTAACCTCCCAGACCGGGGAATCGGTTAGCCTCAAAGACTTTCGGGGTAACAAAGCAGTAGTGCTTTATTTTTACCCTAAAGATGATACCCCAAGATGCACGGCCGAAGCCTGTGCCTTTCGGGACAGTTACACGATTTTTCAGGAAACTGGGGCGGAAGTTATCGGAGTCAGTGCGGACTCCCCCGATGAACATCAGAAATTTGTCGGTAAGTATAATTTGCCTTTTACTCTGTTAAGTGATAAGGGAAATCAGGTGCGGAAATTATACGGAGTTCCAGCCACCTTATGGATACTTCCCGGTCGGGTGACTTATGTAATCGATAATCAAGGGGTAGTCCGTCACATTTTTGATTCCATGTTGGATTTTAAAGGTCATGTGGATGAAGCCTTAAAAACTTTGCGTTCTATGTCTGCTGTCTAGGTGGACTTGGGGCAAAATTCGAGCGGGCTATAATGCCCGCCCTGGTATGATTAGTATTTATTAAAATCTTTATCCTCCGCTTTCTCAGAATTACATTGAACCATTCTATATAGATAGTCATGAAATGAAAATTAATAGCTCTGCTTTTATTCCCATGCAATTTACCGCCAAACATCTTGATTTTTCGATACATGAAAGCCCGTTAAAAACGTTACTATTAAATGGGGAAAAAGTGGGAGTTATCCTAATTGAGATGACGATCGCTATCATGGCAGGATGGCTTTTGGCTTCCTTAAATATGCCAGTAGGATGGCTGATAGGTCCGATGATTGTCGGGATTTTATTGGCTCTAATTTGGCAGAAGTCTACACCTTTACCCAAGTCTTTTAACCTGGTCGGACAGGCGATCGTTGCTTTAACTACTGCTACTCGATTTTCCCCCGAAACTTTGATACTCGGTAAAACCTACGCTTTACCCCTATTAGGTTGTATTGTAGTAACAGGTGCCATGAGTGTCTGTAATGGCTATCTATTATGGCGGTGGGCGAAAATCGATCGCACTACCGGATTTTTAGGTTGCATTCCCGGTGCTGGTCCTAGTTTAGTAGCTATCAGTGAACAAATGGGTGCTGATGCGATCGCCGTCGCCGTCCTCCAATATATCCGCATTCTCCTAGTCGCTTTAATTATCCCCACCCTAGCTAGTTTCTGGTTTGCTTCCCCTGGACTTCCAGAAATGCCATTAGTCTTATCTTCCCCTACTTCCCTGTCTAGTCCCCCCCACGCCCCAGCTTTCCTTAACTGGCTAATTATCAGCGTCTGCGGCGGTTTGGGAGTGTGGCTAGGACCTTTGCTGCGGCTTCCTTCTTCCCTATTTCTCGGCCCTTTTTTGGCGGGATTAATTGGCTTTTGGAGTTTACCTTATACCTTTGAAATGCCACCCCTCGGCTTTACTGTCGGCTTGCTATTCGTCGGACTCGGTACCGGTCTTAAATTTGATGGGAACACCGCCAAAAAGTTAATCAAAGCCGTATTAATTGAGGTAATCTTAGTCATAGTTTTAATTTTAAGCTGTTTAGGGGTTGGATATATATTCCATCTAATTACTAAAGTTGACACCATGACCGCTATTTTAGGCTCAACCCCCGGCGGAATTACCGCTATGATAGCCACAGTCCTACAACTAGGGGGAGATTCCGGTTTGGTCATGGCTATGCAGATGACCAGAATGCTATTAATTCTGCTAATTGTACCCTGGATTTTACAGCAGATGATGATTGACAAAAAAGAATAACCAACTCTCCACCAGATCTCATGTAGGGGCGGGTTCGCCTATATCCTTCCCTCCTAGGGATAAGATAAATCAACCCGCCCTCTGAGGGTTCGCCTATATCCTTCCCTCCTAGGGATAAGATAAATCAACCCGCCCTCTGAAGGTTCGCCTAGGAAATGTAATAGGTAGCAGAATCTACTTCTGTGGTTGAGGGTTCCGTGGGTGTTTCCGTGGGTGTTTCCGTGGGTGTTTCCGTGGGGGAGTCTGTGGGGGAGTCTTGGTAGACTAACCGCCAAACTAAATAACCACCTGCGATCGCCAAAATCAATAAAGCCAGAATCAATACAGCCTGTTTCAATCGCTGGAGACGAGTAGCCCTCTTGTCAACAGAAGTCACAGCTTCTTCTTCCATCAAGGCGCGTGATGCTGCTGTAAATTCCGACTCTAAGGGTGGCGACTCTTGAGTGGTCGCAGTGGGTTCGACCAGAACCAATTTTTGAGGAGAAACCCCAAAATAAGTTAGAACCACCGAAACATTATCCCGACCATTTTGAGTATTAGCCACCTCAATCAAATCCCGAACCGCTGATTCTAGGGATTTTTCGCCCCGTAAAACTAAAGGCGCATAGTCCGCCCAAGTTTTCTCAACCCATTGGTTGTCACTGAGTCCATCAGAACACAACAAAAGTAGACCATCAGACTCAATGATAAACCGTTGAACTGCCGGGCGCAAAAATTCTGCCTCTCGGGTTCCCAAGGCTTGAGTTAAAGCGCCGCCATCCCGGCGTTGTTTAGCATCCCAGTATACAGCACGACCCAGACGCACTTCCCGGATGGTAACATCATCATCAATGGTCAACTGTTGACAAGACTCCGGCGTTATCCAATAGGCGCGACTATCACCGACATTAACAATATAAAGTTCATGGGCATTGTTAAAATCGAAACCAGAGCCACGTCTAGCGTGTTGTGGGAGTTGTAGTGCCATAACTAGGGTAGTTCCCATGCGCTGCTTAGATGAGCGTTCCTGCTCATCATTTTGGGCGGCAATGACATTATTAACAACTCTGGTAATTTCCTGAAGTTGATGGGCGATCATCAGGGGGGAAAGTAGGGTTTCCTGTTGCTCAACTTCCATGATGAAACTGTGAATCAAGGGCTTAATCGATTGGACAGCCAACTGACTAGCAATTTCGCCACCTTCATGACCCGCCACCCCATCACAAACTAAACTCATGTAGGGGATGAGTCTGTCATTGGGGTAAATATCGGTTTGCTTGAGATCGGTAGCTGTGGGGTAGCAACAATCTTCATTATGCGATCGCATCATACCCACATCTGTTTGACCTGCTACTGCTATATGTAAGGGCAACTCAGATGCTTGTTCTAGTAAGATCTGGTTAAGTTGAGTGGCGATCGCTTCTATGGCATCTTCTGGGCTATGGCGTAGGACTTGCACAATATCCTGTAAAGGCTGGCGGACTCTCTGATGGGCAGTTTCAATCAAAACTGACCAAGACTCAGCCAGATCTCGTAGGGTTGGTTGTATCTTACCCTGCTGATGTAACTCCCGCAATCGTACCCGCCACCCAGTTACTCGCAGGTTATGCTTAATTAGTAAACTATAGGTAGCTCCCTGCTCACACAGAGGAATCCACAATTGTAGAATCTGCCATAGCCAGTAAACTTGACGGACTGCTGTGGCTTCCGGCCATGCTTCTACCAACGAGGGGTATAAATTGCCCCGATCATCAACCGGGATATTATCCAGAAGCACAATCTCAACCATATCCTCAGCAGCAGTCAAGTTGTAAACCCCATAGACGCTGGGAATATGGAGGTGGTAAGGATACAGATACAAATAGGATGCGATCGCATCAGATAAGCGATCGGGAAGCACCGGAGGGACTCCTGGCTTAGTATCCAACCAAATTTGGGGCGCCGTCACATAGTAGCGGTTTCCAACTATTTGTCCCGATTGCATGGACTGAGCCGCAGAACCCACCGCCCACAAATAGCGATAGGTTAACGGTGTCTCACAGGTAGCACAGATTTGCTCTCCCAAGACATTGCTAGGTTTGGGACAGACCGGGTTCGTGCAGTAGATCGGGGGTGGTGATGAACTGCTGATTTGCAATAGTTTATGTAAAGACACTCTGAAGATATGTTGCCGATAGGACTCAACCAGGAAAATCAAATATAAAATGATTGTAGCTGATACATTTACGCGACATTTATCCGGCTATTGCCTGACAATGCGACGATAGCACTATTACCCGTTAAGGTAA
>NZ_JBIMLI010000155.1:0-10836 GCF_051859755.1 Limnospira sp. | reverse complement strand
CACCCCGTATCGTATGACAACGAATCTCGCCCCCCCGAATCGGCTCCCACACCTGTCCCCCGTACTTAGGAAACAGACAGCCAATCAACTCCACCTCAGCAAAACCCCCATACAACTGCGCCAAAGTATAGGCACGTCCCGCAGCATTATGGGACAACTCCCAACCGCACACCCCCACCCGAGGACGCTCCTTCCCAGCATCCGCTGCCATTACCAATCTGCCGTGATGATGACCCACGGCATCCACCAAAACCCCCTCGTCCGACTCATCCCCATGCCAAAGCCCCACCAGCCCCGGTTCTTCCCCCGTCAGACCTTCACACATTCCCTCGCGAATCTCATCCCCACTCCTAGCCCGATTCCACAGGCGCACCTCCGACAACTTGCCATCGTGAAACCGCTGCCATTGCGGACTTCCCATCAACCGCACCGGAGCCTCAGTCCCCACAGCCTCCGACTCCCGGCTCCAATCCTTCTCTCGCCGGAGAACCCCATTAAAATAAATGCGCCCATACTGCCCCACCTTCCGCACGCAAGCCACATGAACCCACTCATGCAGCCTCATATCCTCTTGGGGAACCCAGTTAATCGATGTAGAACAACCGTCCCCCTTGCCATAATACCACTGACCCTTCTGGTCATCCTTCAACCGAAAGCAGAACTCATTTTGCTCGTCGCTGACAAACTTAGAGATAATATCCGTCCAACTCTTCGGCCAATCTCTCAAATACAGCCAAAACTCGACCGTCAAATCCCCCGTAATACTCAACTCCTGACTGTGGTCAATTTCCCCATGAGTCTTCTTCTGGGGTCGAAAATCCACCACCCGACCCCGACCCGACCCCGGAGCCACCCGCCAATATTCTCCCCATTGGGCGGCAGCTTCTGTCCAGCGACCCAATCCCATCAAAGCCAAAGCCAACCGCCGCCGCCAATGAACCGCCCCCGGATAGCGCTCCAGCAGCCACTTCCAATGCTCGACCACCTCTGACCAGCGACCCAACTCCACCAAAGTCTCAGCCAAAAGCCGATGCACCTCCGGCGCTTCCACCCCCAATTTCACCGCCCGTCGGCACTCGACTACGGCTTCAAGGGGACGTTCCAACTCGGCCAAAGCGCGTCCCAAACCCAAGGAAGCCGGACCGCACTCCCCAAACTCCAGGACGACTTGGCGATACTGGTCTAAAGCCTCTGACCACCGCCCCAACTTCTCCAAAACCTCAGCCAGAGCCAAGCCAGAGTCTACCCCCGGACTCAACTCCCCACAGCGACGATATAACCCCAAAGCCTCTTCTAAATGCCCACGATTTTGCGAAATACTGCCTAGTCGGTGCAAAGCCAAAACTTGAATATCTACATCTTCAGGGGTTAGTTGTAAAGTGTTTTTATAAAATGTAACGGCTTGATCTAACTGACCTTGACTTCTGAAAGCATCCGCCAATTTTAAAGACATTTTAGCATCTTTGGGGTTGACTTCTAATGCCTTATAATAAACCTGTAAATTCGTGGGATTATGTTCAACTGCTCTGTGGTAAACTTGACAAATTTCTTGAGAATCTATCTGAGTTTGATGTCGGAGTGCATCCCCTAACTTTTCATAGATACAAGGCAAATCAGGCTGAATTTCCATTGCCCTTTTATAAGCCTTAACTGCTGCTTCCCACCGCTCCAACTTGACCAATGCTTCGGCTAAATTGTAGTGAGACCAGGGTAAATCATCCCGCCAAGCGATCGCATTTTGATAAGCCTCCGCCGCCTCAGACCATCGCTCTAGCTTTAATAGAGCATCCCCTAAGTTATTATGAGACCAAAAGAACTCCGGGTTAAGACCGATCGCATTTTGATAAGCCTCCGCCGCCTCAGACCATCGCTCTAGCTTTAATAGAGCATCCCCTAAGTTATTATGAGACCAAAAGAACTCCGGGTTAAGACCGATCGCATTTTGATAGGCTTCCGCCGCTTCTGACCATCGCTCTAGCTTTAAGAGAGCATCCCCTAAGTTATTATGAGAGCCAGAGAACTCCGGGTTAAGACCGATCGCATTTTGATAGGCTGCCACCGCTTCTGACCATCGTTCTGACCCCGACAAAGCATCCCCCAACAGATGCCAAACTTCGCTATCGTTTGGGGACTTTTCCGCTACCTGTTGCCACAGGGTCACCGCATCTTCCCAGGCTGATAACTTCACCAAAACCTTACCTAAATTTCGCTGAAGTATCAGTGAGTCTTTGTCTAAAGCGATCGCATTTTGATAAGCCTCCGCCGCCTCATCCCATCTTTCTAGCTTGAAGAGAGCATCTCCTAAGTTATTATGAGACCAGACAAAATCCCCTTTTAAAGCGATCGCATTTTGATAAGCCTCCGCCGCCTCTTCCCACCGCTCCAACTGTCGCAGCGCATCTCCTAAGTTATTATGAGACCAGACAAAATCCGGCTCAAGAGCGATCGCACCCCGATAAGCCTCCACCGCCTCTTCCCACCGCTCCAACTTGGAGAGTGCATCCCCCAACAAATGCCGGGTTTGACTGTCCTCCGGCGACTCTTCCGCCACCCCCCGCAACACCCCCGCCGCCTCATCCCAGGCGGATAACTGCACCAAAACCCGGCCTAACTCTCGTTGAGGTTCCACCCAGTCGTTGTCTAAAGCGATCGCTTGTCGCAATTCGATCGCTGCTTCTGACCATTTTTCTCGTAAAGCCAAAGCTTTCCCCAACTTCCAGTGAGTTTCCGCTAATGTTAGACGCGGCTTGACTGGACGAGTATCGAGGCGGCGACGGAATGGGATGTGTGAGCTTTTATCAATCGTCATGGGAATTTGATGATTTTAGATTAATTGAACGATTCGGTTCTCTGTTGTCAAGACTTAACCAAGCAAACATTTCTCGTGCTGAAAGCTGAAACTTTTTGAGATGCTCCCAAACCGGCAAAATATCCTCTCCCAGTTTAACTTCCGGAAATGAGTCCGGTTTCAGTATCATCACCGATTCATCCTTCGGATCGACCAACCATCCCAACTGTGTTCCTTGACTCAGACAAAACATGATTTTTCTGATCACTTGATTGGCTGATTGTTCGGGAGATAAAATTTCAATAACCCAATCTGGATGAACTTCAAAGCCATTCGCAATTCTCCTTTTTTCAGTTCGGGGAATGCGCTCCCAAGTGAAAACGCTGATATCGGTTACGAGGGACTGTCCGCCAAAGTCACACCATAACTCGGTAAAGGCATGAGCTAACTTTGGGGGTAAAAAAGCCTCATTAATAACCGTCCCTAAACGGATTTGTAAGGTGCTATTTTCTCCTGGAGGCATCGGTTTCTGGGTGATTTCTCCTTTCAGATATTCACTCGCAGGTTGAGTTTCCGGAAGGTCTAAAAACTCCTCCAAATTTATGGTATATTTTACATGGAAAACAATTACCATAATTTTACCTCATAAAACCCGATCGCTTTCATTCTTTTACAAATTTTAATCATTCTCATCCCCCTGCCTTTCCCGAGGCGCACTCCGTGGCCCGCCGGAAGGCTTCGATCGCCTCATCAATGCGACCCAACTCCTGGAGAGCATCACCCAACTTATGATAAACCTCCCAACTGTTGGGATGCAACTCCAGCACCCGGCGATAAATTTCCGCCGCCTCGGACCAATTTTCTCGTCCCAACTCCAGGTTCCCCAACACCTCCCAAACTGAGACCAAATCGGGAGCCAGAGCCACTGCCTTTTGATAAGCGCCGATCGCCTGCTCCCAAGCCTGCATAACCACATAAACATCCCCCAAATGCACCCACATTTCCCCATGTTCAGGATCCAAAGCCACCGCTTTTTGGTAGACCCCAGCGGCATCAGACCATTGCTCCAAGGCTTCCAGAGCCTGGGCTAATAGCTGCAACACCTCCAGGCGTTCCGGTTCCCTCTCGAGCAGGTGGCGACAAATATCAACACAGCCCTGCCAATTTTCCCCTGTGGCGGAAGCGATCGCCTCTTCCCAGCCTCCTTGACCGGGTGGTGATGCAGAAGCCACCCCCCCCATAGGGATGTGATTTGGGGGGGTTACAGGTTCTTCTACCCGCCGCTGAGGAGGTTTCTGGGTGTCTGCTGTCGGGGAACTCACAGATTGCACCGGGGGCAAAACCGCGACGGGTGGAGAGGGTAAAATCTGGTGGTGGGAAGTAGGTAACGGAGATTTATAATCTTCCCCTATAGGAAGCCTTCTGCGGTTCCCTCTCAGCCAACCGAAACCGGGAAAACGCTCCCACCAAGGTCGTTGTGGCTGAACTTGTCGGGGGGGTGTAGGTTCCCGACGTTCGGCTAACTCAAATGCGCGACGATAATAGGTCATCGCCTCTCCCTGTCGCCCTAAATGATAGAGGGCTTCGGCTAACTGTTGATGAGCCTTAGCACTGTGGGGGTGGGTAGTAACAGCCACCTGATAACAAGCGATCGCCTGAGTTTTCTGCCCCCTACGCCATAACCCCTGAGCCAAATCCAAACATTCCCCCAGGGAAGCCAGTTCCGGTTTCGCCTGGATAGCTTCAAACAAACAGTCCAAAGCCTCAGCTTCTTTACCCAAGGCTCCCCAGGCGCTGGCTAGACTGCGATAAATGCGGGGATGGGGTTTTAATTTGACAGCTTCCTGTAAACTGACGATCGCCTCTGGGTAGCGTCGCACTTGCAGACACAATTCCCCTAACTCCTGATGCCATAGGCCATTTTTCGGTTCCAAAGCGATCGCCTGTTGATAGCAGCGTAGCGCCTTACCATAAGCCGCCAAACCCACCAGAGCCTTCCCCCAGAGACTATATGCTCTGGCTTCCCTCGGTCGCCACTGCACCACCTGCTGACACTGCTGGACGCAAGCCTGATAGCGTTTTTGCTGATATAACTCGGTGGCCCTTTCCAAGGCTACATCTACATCTGGCGGCGCAAAAGCCCCACCCCCTGGCGGTGGCAACTCTTCGGGTATTTGTCGCCCAGCAATCAAACTTAACCAACGCCCCTGACTAGGAGGTAAGGTCTTGTTACTATGGCGTAAAGCCTTAGACAAATTTTCCAAAGCCATCAACAGGCGGGGATTTTGTTCCAGGGCGCGACCATAACAGGCGATCGCATCATCCCACTTTTCTTGAGCCACCAGTGCTTGTCCCAAACTATTGCGAGATTCAAAAGAGTCCGGTTGCAACTCCACCGCGCGCCGATAGGCGGCTTCCGCTTGGGACCACAAACCTTGAGCGGAGAGAACCTCCCCCAAATTGTGATAGGCTTGGGAATCGTGGGGCGATCGCCTGACCACCTGGCGATAACACACCTCAGCCTCCTGGAGTCTGCCACCTTGTAAAAGGCTATTACCCACCGCCAAAAACTCCGAGGCTTCCCCCTGGTCTGGCTGCAAAATCAAAGCCTGATATCGACAACTAAGGGCTTGCTGAGGTTGTCCCAACTTCTGCCATACTTTACCCAAATTCCGATGAGCGGCTACCAAGTTCGGTTGGAGAGCGATCGCCCTTTCATAGCATTTTACCGCCTGTTCCCAGCGTTGCATTTGAGCATAGAGACTTCCCAAATTCGTGTGAATTGTGGCATCTGCGGGGTTCAACTGCACCGCCTTCTCAAAAGCAGCCACCGCCTCCGATAATCGTTTCAACCCCAACAGAGCCTTACCCAACAGGGGGTAAATATTCGCCGCCTCCGGGTCTAATGCCAGAGCCTGCTGACACAGACTCAAAGCCTGCTGAAATTGTTTTTCCTGCAAATTCGCTTCTACCTGTGCCACCATATCCGATGGTGGCTCCTCTGGGGCTTGAGGAATCTCTGGTTTCCCCTGAGTTGGGCTTTCCGGTTGGGGGGGGTCTTTCCTCTCAACCACAGATTCCCTATAACCAAGAGCCTGCGCCCTTTGATACCAATATCTTGACCAATATTCATCGCCCCGCTGTTGCCAAACTTTACCCAACAATTGACAGGTGATGGCAGAATTAGGGTCATGGTGAAGGGCCTGTTCACAAGCGGCTATGGCTGCATCAATGTCACCCCCTTGGAGATGAAATTCAGCTTGTTTCTGAAACCCGGCGGCTAGGGCGGTTTCGCTTAAATTGGGAAAATTGATCATAGTAACCTTAGACATTGATGGCTGGGTGAGATCATTTTTCTGGCTAGAAGTCGGGAGGCTGGCTGTATCGGTGGCGAGTATAGAATCTAGCAACTCTAGCAAGGTCTCTGGGTTAATCCAGATATCTTCTGTTAAGGCAGTAGGATACATCAGTTGTCGGAGGGGATAGCAGTCTAAGGCTTCTCCGGTGATGTAGTAGTGATGGAGTCCCACTTGCCTACTTAACCCCCAAAAGTAAGGCCGAATGTAGTGGGGAGACATGAGTTCAATGATGGTGCTTCCAGGCTGACAGAAAATTAAATTGGTTAACCCGCTACCGTGGGATGCGACAATGACTTTCGCCTGGGAAAATACTTGAGCCTGTTGGGCTACAGATAGGGTTTCGGGGTTGATGGTGGTAAATCCCCGCTGCTGCAATAGGGAGGCGATCGCCTCTTCGTTTAACAACCGCCGATATTTGGCGCTATGACGGCTGATATAGATGAGCTTTGGTGGTTTTTCATCACCTAATTTAGATTTCTGTGGGTCAGAGAGTTCCAGAAAGCCCTCTGAGTTAAGGTTAACCCCTGCGGTTTCCTCCTGTAGCCAAGTCCGACGATGCCAAGCTAACACCCACGGTGGTGGATAGCCTACGGGTCCGGCAAAATCCGGAACTAAAAGCTGATCTGCTTGGATATGGGGGTGAATGTCGCTTTCGACTATTTGGGATTCTGGTATACCTAACCGTTGCAGGGTTTCTCGTTGGAAGGGGTGACGGATACTGTTCACTACAATGCGATCGATATCCTGCCAATTGTAGCCAGCCTGTCGCAAAATTTCTAATCGCGGCAGTACGTCAACCATCCAGTGAAAGTAAACACTACCCGATATTCCTGATACTACCGCAACAGTTCCGGCGATCGCCTCTGCTTCTGTGAGTCCATCCTTGGCAAAAATTGGGTGGCGGCGAGGGTCATGGTTACGGCAACCTGGTAAGGGGGTAGGATAAAATCGGGAAAATGGCGGCAGCATCTCCCCTTCCGCGTTAATTATGGCGGTGGCGTTACAGACTTTCCACCAATTGCGACGCGGATCAACAATCGCCCGCCCCTGGGGTAAAATGGTCACGTTTCCCGTGATGTTCCATAAAGGTAAGGGCGCTGGGGGTTTCAATTTGTATTGATGGCTGCCTACCTGTTGGGGGGAAAAGTTTTCTATAATCTGCTTTAGGCAAGGATGGCAGTCTAATCCCTGACAGGCTGGTAGGTCGGGGTCAGCCGGGGGTAACTCTGGTAGGTCGGGAATGGGTTGAGATAGGGGTGGGTTGGTTTCCGGTTCGGCGGTTAATAGTTCTAAACTCTGGTTATAATGTTTTTGGGCTTCTTTGATACGACCCTGTTCCCTCAGAATGTCTCCCCAAGCTAAATGGGCGCCGGTGAAGTCTGGTTGCAGTTTCAGGGTTTTTTGATAGTATTGTTCGGCCGCTCCAAAGTTCTGGTATTCTGCTAAGGCTTGACCTAAGTGAAAGTAGGTTTGGGCTAGTTTGATCACACTCACGGATATATCGTTTTGGTTGAGTGCTTGTAGTAGCTGGGCGCAGGCTTTTTGGGCTTCTCCTAAACTGCCGTCAACGCTTTGGTTTTCACTTTGGGTTATATAGGCGGTTAACAGGAATTCCTGCCCTTTAATGGCTTCTTTTAAATGGGCGATCGCTTCTGGAAAATCTGCTAATTCCATCAGAGACCAGGCTAAATCACTATGGATACCCGGAAATTCTGGCGCTAGGCTTAACACTTTTTGGAAGCACTCTAGGGCGGCTATATGGCTTCCCTGTTGTTGCAGGGCTTTCCCTAGGTTATGTTGAATTATGGCACTGTCCGGTTGCAGTTGTACGGCTTTTAAAAAGGCGGCGATCGCCCTATCCCCATCCTGTTTTCCTAATAGCGATCGACCGAGGTTATTATGGAGGCTGGCTGTCTGCGGCCACTTTTTGAGGGCGGCTCCGAGAATCTCTAAGGCGGTTTGATATTCCCCTCTTCCTACTAAAATACCCCCTAAATTGCTATAAGGCATGGGGGTTTCTGGTTCCAGATAAATCGCGCTTTGATAGGCGGCGATCGCTTCGATTTCTCGCCCTGACTGTTGTAGGATTAACCCTAAGTTATAATAGGCGTTGGTGTAGTTCGGCTTGTGGATTATCGCTTGACGGTAACAGGCGATCGCATCCTCTACATCTCCCAATTTTTCTAAGACAAATCCCAGATTATAATGTACCTCCGCCCAAGGAAAATAAACCTCTAACGCCCTTTTATACCAATCTACCGCCTTCCCATAATCTTTCTGCTGCTGACACCATAAACCTCGCTCGGCTAGGGACTGAGCCGCTGGGGATGGTTGGTTTGTTGACTGGTTACTAATCCTCATAATTCATCGTTTTTTGTGTGTATAAATACTTACTTTTTTCACAATTAATAATTAGTTAAATTAACAGCCACGTATGTAGCCTAAACTACCCCCACTATTATCCGGCAAAATTTCATAAATCTTAATACATTGCTAAAAATATGGTAATTTCAGTTAAGAAAAATATCTCCACCTAGCACCCAGCCAGCTACTAGATTAAATCGAAGCTGTCGGAGTCGAGGTCATCTAACCCTTCTCCTAAATTCAGAATCGGAATGGCTTGTCCAGTGCCGTCAATGTAGTACAAAACGCCACTGGTGGAATTATAAACTAGGTTAGCCCCTCCGGTATTAGTGGGATTAGTCGGATCAAAGTTGGCAATTGTGGTAAACTGACTATCAGCGAGGTTTCCCGCCCCTCCCAAGGCATCAAAAATATCCGCATCTAATTGGATGCGATCTTCACCCACAGTAAAATCTGTGATGGTGTCGAGTCCAAACAATTCTTGAATGCTGAAGGACTTATCGGGGTTACCAGAAACTAAGCTAAAGGTATCAGATCCTTTACCCCCGGTCAGAAGGCTATTACCTTTCCCGGCAGAAATGCGATCGTTCCCCTGACCACCATAAACGGTGTTATCCCCTTTACCGCTATGGATAACATCATCATTCTTACCACCAAAAATCAGGTTATTTCCAGGTCCACCAAGTATGGTGTTATTACCTTCGACACCGTAAATAGTATCGTTACCAGTGCCACCATAAATTAGGTCATTACCCTTATCTCCCAACAGGGTATTATTGCCTTCCCCGCCGTGGATGATGTCATCTCCCTGACCTCCATAGATGATGTCATTTCCCTGACCACCATACACGAGGTCATCTCCCAGGTTACTAAACAGCAGATTATTGCCTTCTCCAGCATAGATTGTGTCACTGCCCTTACCCCCATAAATGATGTCATCATCCTTACCACCATAAACGAGGTCATCTCCCGCACCTCCCAATAGGGTGTTATTCCCTTCTCCAGCGGAGATTGTATTCTTACCTTCCCCGCCGTAGATGATGTCATTTCCCTGACCACCATAAATTAGGTCATCTCCCGCACCTCCAGATAGGGTATTATTGCCCCCGTCCCCCCCATATATCACATCATTCAGGTCCCCACCAGTGATCAAATCACTACCTCCGGTACCTATGAGGCGGTTCTCCTGGTTCATAAACCCTTCGATGATTAAGCCACCATCGATCGCATTCGGGTTGGGCCTGCTACTTTCGGGCTGTGTGGGGTTAGGTATTAATTCGGCGGTCATGGTAATTCATTCCTGTTAGATACACGGTTGTGGTCAAAAAATTAAAAATCAATCACATAACCAACCACTAGATTGCTCAATCACCCTATTATGTGGCGGTGCAAGTGTTCATAATAGAAACCAGAATCAGCCATTTCCACTCATGCAAACTAGAGAGGCAAATCATGCTCTTCGGGTTTTCATATCACAAAACAAGTGTAACAGCTACATTAGCTATTGTCAATAATATGGCGATGACATTTGGTTCATGCTCTTTGACCGATAATCCTGACAGTTCGGTTGAATTCTTATGATATATCAATACCAGGTCTATTTTTGACTGTTACACTTGGCGGAAAAATCATAGTTCCCCATGGTAAGCCCTTTTCCAGGGGAAGTTGTGGTTTGAGGCTCCCCAAAAATGCTAGATATCATCAAGCTACTGTAAAGGATTTAGCCAGAATGAGAAGTTTTTGTAAAATGGATGAATCACAGATAATTTATCAATGTCTAATATCATCGGGGGAGGCTGTGGTCAAATTAATCATTAAATAGGGCGATTAATTCTCTACAACCCCTCCCCAATAGGTTTTACTCAACTTCTGCCGTGGGTTCTAGGCTGGGTTGAAGTTCGATCGCCTGGCGTTGTCTTTGGCGAAATTCCGCCGCCGCATCTTGGATATTTTGATTTTGTTGATTTTGGATGAATTCCCCATTCATATCAAACCGACCTTGCTGGACACTGTGGAGAATATCAAACAATGTCCGCTGATTAAGGGTATTGGAGGAGTCGGTAGTGCTATTACGACTATCAAAATCTTGCAGGGGATTAATGGTGGCTTGGGCGATTAATTCCGGTGCTGCCTGAACCGCAGACCCGAAGCCGAAAGTAGCGATCGCAGAAATACTCAAACCTAGGGTAAATTTCAAAGGTGTTAATTTCATCATGACTATCAGATTCCAACAACTACTGTAATCATACCTGATACATTTACGCGACATTTATCCGGCTATTGCCTGACAATGCGACGATAGCACTATTACCCGTTAAGGTAACA
>NZ_JBIMLI010000154.1:0-10924 GCF_051859755.1 Limnospira sp. | reverse complement strand
TCACCTGTGGGTGTCATAACCCCCTTAACGTAGGTCTAATCCTGGACCTGCATCTTGCAGACTCTGTGAGGAGTAATTTCCGGCAGGAGCCAGAAATTACCGGATTTTATGCAAGAGTCTGGTTTCACGATCGCTTAATCACCCCCCAGGAATCCCCGACTATATCCTGGCAAACCATTAGGGGTCGAGAATGGAGTCGCCTCCATTCCCTCCCATTCAGAACCGTACATGAGACTTTCACCTCATACGGCTCCTAGTCTGACTGCTCCATTGTTAAGGAACAGCTCTGGCATTGTCAAGTGCCGTTTGATCATCGCGGGTGTGGCGGTGTAGTAGTTGAAGGTTTTTGTATTCATCCTTTCCGCCTTGGCTTCGAGGTACAATGTGGTCTACTTCAACTATATCTGTTGGTGCGAAATACAATCCACACCATTTACACTTGCCTTTTTGCTTTTTGAGTAGTTTTGCTACCCTGTTAGGCGTGTCGATTGCTTGTCCTTTTCTGGTTGCCCAGTAAGTCCAGTTTCCGTCGTAGGGTGTTGCATCGGGGCGTATTGGGGTGTGTCTGACCAATGGAGTCCAGTTATGTTTCCATAGTTGGAATCCATCTTTAGTTTGGAATAACCAAGATTCATGCCTTTCTTTCCCATTACTAAGTCTAACCGTTCCATGTCTGAAATAGTTTGTTAGCTTTTCGTGGTTTGCCTTTCCGCATCTTGATACTGTCCATGCCCGTAACATTAGCCAGGTTATATGGTCTAGCTTAACGAAGGTCTCTGATGAGACGACCCCTGAATAGTAATTTGACCATCCCCGAATAATTGGGTTTAGTTTGCTTATCAGGGCTGATTGAGGTGCTGTTTTAAGTTGTTTTATTACACCTTTAATCACTTCTTATATGGGCATTCCATCTTTAGATTTGTCCTCAGAACCGGGGTACTTTTAAAGGTCTATGTAGGTAGTGCAACAAGACTCCTACTTTTCCCCTTACTCTTTTAAGCGCAGCGTATCAACCTATTTCGCTACTTAATTAGTTCTGATGGTTCAAGCCGGACATTCGGTCTCCCTAATCATGGATGGTTGGCAGTGGTCGCATCTGGTAGTAGGTTCTACTTCACGCCTTCCGTTCCCCGCTTCAATCTGACGGGGTGTGATTCCTGAAACTGGGGGTGGCTATCGCCGTTACTCTTTCCCACAATCGCCCAAGTGGTTTTAATCCTCCGTGTTATATAGTTGAGTATTGCGATTTTCTTTGTGGAATTAACCTTGAGTTCCCTGCCTTGCTTTCGCTTTGGGACATATAAACAGTTATAGGGATGGTCAGGTGTGCTATCCTTATATTCAAACAAGGGGTTTAAATCCACTCCAGGCAGTTATTTCGGGCATTGCAGCCCTATTTGATGCCTGAACGTCTCGCACTGTTACCATAATTATAACCTTTAGATGGTAGCTAACTAAAGATTTTCCTGAGAAATTCGCCGATCGCTTTTCAGCCCTAGGGTGGTCAAGTTCACCTACCTAATAGTAAATCCTAGGTTAGACGTTGGACGTGGGGAATAGCCAACATCAGGGTCTTCCGCTCGCTTTGTGAGACGACATAGATCTACAGATTTTCCGGACAACTACTTCCACCCAGTAGGGTGGCCCTGATCCTGATGATAATGCTTAGACGGCATCAGTTTTCTGATGCAGGGCATCTTCAGAAGAATTTAGGAGATCTTGAATCGTCATGGTTAACTGTTTTAATCTCACTGGTTTACTCAAGTATTCATTAGCCCCCGCTAGTAAACAGGCCTTCCGATCGCTTTCCATGGCCAAAGCCGTTAAGGCAATGATGGGCGTTGTCGCTAACTCTGGAATCTCCCGAATCCGTTTCATCGCCTCTAGTCCATCCATTCCCGGCATTTGAATATCCATCAATATCAAATCAGGAGATAAAGCCACAGCCTGATTAATTGCCTCCTGACCATTTTTCGCCAACTCAATCCGGTAGCCTTTCGCGGTTAAATAGCTGGAAATCGTGCTGATATTCGCTTCATTATCTTCCGCTAAAAGCAGCAAAGGCGCTGCATTTGGGGTTGATGGCGTTTCCACATCATTAGGGTTTAAATCCGCCTCCGAGTCCATCCGTTGGGGAATCATCACAGAAGCCTGATAGGGTAAATCGATACTAAAACAACTACCCACCCCCACTTCACTGGTTAAACCCACCCGACCGCCATGCAATTCTACAATTTGTTTTGTCAAGGCCAAACCCAAGCCAGTTCCTTGATATTGGCGATTCAAGGCGCTGTCAATTTGCATAAACGGTTGAAACAGCTTCTTGATATTTTCTGGGCTGATACCAATGCCAGTATCTCTCACCGAAAACCGGAGATATGGGCTTTCTCCCTCCGCTTCTCTTGGTGGGGGCAATATCACTTCTAAGGTGATGCTTCCCCCTTCTGGGGTAAATTTAACCGCATTATTGAGCAGATTAATTAATACTTGACGGATGCGCCGTTCATCGAGTATAATATCAGGCAAATTTAAGGGCAGATTAACCGAGAGTTGAATCCGTTTTTTCAGGGCTTGCTGTTTGATGAAGGCGATACTGGATTTACACAGAGGCGCGATCGCAGTTGGGGAACATTCTAACTCTACCTGACCCGATTCTATCTTCGCCACATCTAAGATATCATTAATCAAAGCCAGCAGGTGAGAGGCGCTCCGTTCCACGGTTTGCAGGGCTTTCAGTTGTCTGTCATTCACGGGACCGAACACCTCCTCATGTAGCCCTTCCGTCATGCCTAAAATGGCATTGAGGGGGGTGCGAAGTTCATGGCTCATATTAGCCAGAAACTCATCCTTGAGACGGGTAGCGCGGATTAGTTCCTGATTGCGTTGAGTAAGCTGTTGTTGCGCCTGTTGACGTTCTCTGAGTTCCTGTTGCAACTGCTCAAACAGATTAGACTGTTGAATAGCGATCGCCAACTGGAACGAGAATTGCTGCGCCAAATCAATATCCGACTGTTCCCAATGGCGGGGGCCGTCACATTGATGAATGCACAACAGTCCCCATAAGACATCTTGACAGATAATCGGTATCACTAAGTTAGCCCGCACCTGAAACTGAGATAAAATATCTACATGGCAGTTTTCTAAACCGTCGTGGTGGATATCATCCGCCACATAATAACGTCCTTGAGCGTAGAGACTGGCATAGTTTTCCCCAAAACAATGGTCATGGACGGGGATAGCCAGCACCGAGGGGAAGTCATTAACCACTGACTCCGCCACAAACTCACCGTCGTCATAGCCAGAGTCGGGGTAAAATTTGAAAATACCCACTCGGCTCCCTTGCAGACAGTTGCAAATCTCTCGAGAGGCGGTGTCAAAAATGGTGGGTAAATCCAGGGATTGACTGATGCGTTGATTCGTCTCCCGCAAGAGCCGTTCTCGTTGCGCTTGCTGCTCAATGGTTTGTTCGGCTTTTTTGCGATCGCTAATATCCGTATGAGTGCCGATAAACCGCAGTAGTCGTCCCTCAGCATCCCGTTCCACCATGCGCCCTTGGGCTAAAATCCAGCGATAGGAGCCATCTTTACAGCGCAGACGATGTTCATTGCGATACAACTCCGTTTTTCCTTGAATATGTCGCTCCACGTCCTGGTAAACTTGGGCTAAGTCGTCAGGATGAACCCGACTTTGCCACTCCGTCAACCGGTTCTCAATCTCATGCTCCTGATAACCCAGCATGGATTTCCATTGTTTATTGAACCAAAGTTCCCCCGTCTGCATCTTCCAATCCCAGAGTCCTGTATTCGCCGAAGCCAGACCCAGTTCTAAGCGCAGTTTACTTTCTTGCAGAGCCTGTTCTGCTTTGGTGCGTTCCTGAAGTGCCGCTTTCTGGGCGCTAATATTCACCACCACACAAACACAACTCCCGTCAGTTTGAGATAACATCGCCACCCCAATTAACACAAATACCAAATGTCCATCTTGATGGCGATAGGCTTTTTCAAAGGGGTGAATAAATCCAGATTGGCGTAGATGTTCGATCGCCTGCAAATCCAACTCTCGATATTCAGGGGGTGTGATTTCTGCCCAGTTGATTAAACCCATAGGCCGTTGGGCGCGGCTATAGCCCAACATCTCTAAAAAGCGATCATTAGCCTCGATGATGTCTCCGGCAAAATTGGTAAACATCATCCCCACTACGTTGGAGTCAAACACCCGCCGAAAACGAGTTTCACTGGCTTGTAAGGCGGCTTCAGCTTGGCGGATGTCGGTGATATCTAAATTCACCCCAATCATGCTGATGGGCTGACCCGCTTCATCCCGGACAACTAACCCAGAGGCTTTAATATAGTGGAGGCTGCCATCGGGATGCAGGACGCGAAATTCGGTGTTATAGTCAGCTTCTCCTAAAATGGCTTTCTGGAGGAGGTCTGCGGCGGCTTGGCGATCGTCGGGATGAACGCCATGAGACCAAACCTCGTAAGCTACCACAGATTCTGGCGACGAAAAGTATGACGAATTATCAACCCCATAGAGGGCATACATCTGCTCATCCCAAGTAATTTGATTTTGGCGAAGATCCCAATCCCAAAAGCCGATGTTTCCCGAAGATAAGGCAATTTTGAGCCGTTGGGAGAGTTGGAAAATTTCCGCCTCGGCTTGTTTGCGTTTGGTCATATCCCGGGCGACCCAAATCACCCGGCGATCGCTCATGGGAGAAATACTCGCTTCAAAATATATGCGGCGATCCTCCAGGTCGATTTGATACTCAAACGACACGGTTTTTCCGGTGGTTAAGGCTTCCAGAATCGGCAGTCGAGTGCGGGATTCGGCCTCGTCTTGAAATAGACAATCGAGGGTTTGATCCAGAATCTCGGTGGCTTGGGGCTCGAGTATTTGGTGGCGGGTGGGCATCACATTCACCTTGCGCGCATCGGGGGCAATGATTAAAACCAAATCCCCCATGGCTTCAAAGACGCTGCGTAACTCGGTTTCACTGCTGCGTAGTTTTTCCTCAAAGGCGGCGCGATCGCCAATATCCCGGAATATCCCTTGCACTATATGGGTCTGGCCCACTTTAATTAGGCTTCCTGAGATATCAACGGGAATTTCTGAGCCATCCGCCTTCAGAATCCGGGTATCCAACACCCAAAGCTGTTTTTCCTCAATAATCCGCTCAAAACTGCTAAAAATGCGGTCTAATTCCTCGGGGGGATGGAGTTGGCTGATATGTAGGGGCGATCGCTCTAGGCTCAGTCCGCTGAAATCGTCGCGGGAGTAGCCGAATAAGTCCTCGGCGGCGCGGTTGGCTTCGATCAGGTAGCCTTCAGGGGTGGCTAGGAAAATGGCATCACTGGCTCCTTCCATGAGGCCACGATAGCGGGCTTCCCGAGCCTGTAACTCGGCGGTGCGTTGCTCGACTCGGCTTTCAAGTTCGCTATTTAAAGATGCTAGGGCGAGTTGAGCCTTTTGGCGCTGCCTAATCTCGTTCTGGAGTTGTTCATGTTGGGTGGCTTGTTTGAGGGCGATCGCCAATTGAATCGAGAGCGCCTGCAAGAGTTCGATTTCCCCGGTTTGCCAATCTCGGGGCTGATCTCGGTGACTGGCGATCATCAACCCCCAGAGGCGATCGTCTACCACAAGCGGCACCATCAGCTTGGCGCGGATATCAAAGCTCAATAATAGCTCCTGATGGCACAGGGTCATGGAGTCATCATAAATGTCTCGCACCACCCGCACGCGACCTTGGCGATAGGGTTCGAGCCACTCTCGAGTCACACAGGGGTCATTGGCTTGACTGTGCAGCACCGAACGACCACCGGCCATAATCGATTCGGCAATGACGGAACCGCTCAAATCGTCTTCAAACTTGTAGATAATCACGCGATCGCAGCTCAACACCTGCCGCACTTCATCCACCGCCGTCTGGAGAATGGTGGCTAAGTCCAGGGAATTGCGAATGGTTGTGGAAATATTCAGCAGCAGGCGATCGCGCTGGGCCTGAGTTTGAATCCGCTGAGTTTGTGCGGCCACCTCCTCTTGTAGTTCCTGGTTGCGACGTTCCCACAACGCCAGTTTTTCGGCTTCTAGGCGGTTGACTTTTTGTTTGAGGTTTTCTGCCAAATTATAGATTTCAATGGGGTTAAACGCCCGTAGAAGGGTGGTTTGGGTGACGATTCCCACTAGGTTCCCCCGTTCTCCAGTGACCACCACCCGCCGAATCCGCCGTTCCTCCATCTGTTGCTGGGCTGCCCACAGAAACTCATCCGGTCGCACTGTAAACAGGGGAGAACTCATCACCTCTTGGGCGCTGGTTTCCCTGATCGCACCACCGACAGCCTGGAATTGCACAATATCCCGCTCGGTGATGATTCCCACAGGACGCTCTATGGGTGGGTTGTCGGCCGGATCGAACTCGGTGATAATCACGCAACTGACTCGGTTTTGGGTCAATAACTGAGCAATATCTAGCAGGGTGCGATCGGGGGGTGATGTCACCACGTCCTGAGCCATTACTTCCCCCACTGACCGCAACCGCATCAAGTCCACCGGACGGGTCAGCCTTTGTAGGCTTTCGTGGCTAATCAAACCGAGCAGGCGATCGTGGTCATCGACAATGGGTAAATGGCGCAAGCCACGCTTTTGCAGAAAGTCAATGATCGCAAAAATATCAGTTAGTTCCGACTGCTGTAGGGTGATAACGGGTTGGCTCATTACCTCGCCTACCAACAAACTTTGCAGGGGTTGCTGTTGGGCTGCCAGACGCACAATATCCCGCTCGGTGACAATACCGACAATGCGATCGCTTTCTGTGACGACTATAATTGAACTGCTGTCTGATTCACGACTGGGATTACTCATCAAGGCGATCGCCTCTTCCACTGTCGCTTCGGGGGAAATAGTTAACACATTAAGGGCGATCGCGGTTTTGGGGTCTATGGTGGTTTCGGTCGGACTCTGATTGTAATCAACCATCAGCGCAAGGATCTAGGGATGTTTAAACCCAGCATAACCCCGAAGTTAGGAATTTGTCGATCATGATCATGATAGCTTTCTAGTTCCGCCCTCAAGTATGCAGCTTTCGCGCTCATCAACCGCTCCAGTCAATCGCTATCCCCTAAATATTTTCGACCTGTTTTTATGGGCAAAAAAAACCGGTTAGCTAGTTAAAAAAGTCTCCGCTAGTCCGGCATTTCACACCATGGTTATTACACCTTTTCTTTCACTACCAAAACTGAACAATTAGCATCGGCTACCACTTGGGAACTAACGGACCCTTGTAATACTCGGCTAAGTCCAGTTAATCCGCGACTACCAATAATAATCAAATCAGTTTTATAGATATTAGAAAGCCGGATAATTTCTTCCGCTGGATCTCCCTGGACAATTTCCACATCACTGGGAACAGCTAACTGTTTCTGATAGCTGCGTAGATAATTCTCGATATCCCAATAGGCTAACTCTTCTGATGAGCTAGGATGGGGGCGATCGGCAATTGGATCTACATCAGGCCCTGTAGTTGAAACCACATGGGAGAATATCACATGGGTTGTGGGTTCCAATTGTAGTTGCTTTAAGGCATTCATCATTATCTCCATAGAAGGGGAATCATCAATAGCAACCAAAATTGTCCTCAGCATTGGCAACTTCTCCTCACATTAAGCTGACATAGAAATCAGCAACACCCGCTAAAAATCCCCATCTCCCTGATTTTTCGTCCGCAGACGAACAGAATCTGCATGGGATGGTAGCCCTTCTGCAGTAGCCAAAATATTAACAGCATTTGCGACTTTTTGCAGCGCCTGCGGAGAATATTCAATCAAACTGGAGTGTTTCATAAATACTTCCACCCCTAAAGCGGAAGCATACCTAGCCGCACCTGAAGTGGGTAGGGTGTGGTTAGGACCTGCTAAATAATCTCCCACCGCTTCCGGGGTCGAACAACCTAGGAAAATTGCCCCCGCATGGCGAATGTGTTCTAATAGTTCCCACGGCTCCTCAACTTCTAGCTCTAGGTGTTCGGGAGCAAATTCATTAGATAACTGAGCCGCTGCTTCTAGGGAGTCCACCACCACCACTAAGCCATAGTGAGCGATCGCCTTTTCCGTCATAGTTCGGCGCGGGTGATGCTCAAGCTGTCGTTCCACCTCAGCCACCACCTGACGAGCCAAAGCGGAGTCTGTCGTCAACAAAATCGCCGCCGCCATTGTATCATGTTCTGCCTGAGCGAGCATATCCGCCGCCACATGAACAGGGGAGGCGATACTATTGGCAATAATTAGCACCTCAGACGGTCCCGCCAGCGAGTCAATACCGACAGTACCATAAACCAATTTTTTCGCCAGCGTTACATATATATTACCCGGACCTGTGATCACATCAACTTTCGGCACAGTTTCCGTACCATAAGCCAAAGCAGCGATCGCCTGAGCGCCACCTACCCGATAAATTTCCTGGACTCCAGCTTCCTGAGCCGCCACCAAAATCGCCGGACTAATCTTATTATCAATGCCTGGGGGAGTTACCATCACAATGCGAGGCACTTTAGCCACATTAGCCGGAATAGCATTCATTAAAACCGTACTGAGATAGCACGCTTGGCCTCCCGGCACATATAAACCCGCCCGGTCAACAGGGGTGTATCGTTTACCTAAAACCACATTATCATCGCCAAAGTGAACCCAAGACTTAGGAACACGCTGGCGGTGAAATGCCTCAATCTGTTTTTTTGCTAACCGAATTGCATCGAGAAGTTCGCAATTAACCTGTTGATAAGCGACATCCAACTCCGAAGCACTGACCCGCAACTGTTCCAGGGTCAGAGTTTTGTGGTCAAATTCTTGGGTGTAGTGCAGCAGTGCTTTATCCCCTTGTCGCTTCACGGTTTGCAGAACTTCTCGCACCGTAGCTTCTTTATGGATAACAGTATCATCATGGGTACGACTGGCGATGCGTCGCAGTTCTGATTGTGCTTCAACCCACTGAGTAATAATTCGCAGCATGGTGATTAGGAGTGCAAACCGTAGAAGTTACTAGCCAAAACGCAAGGGAATTGAGCAACCCGGATGGGGCTAAATTTCTTTTATACCTAATTAAGCCGAACCAGGTCAGCCTAACTTTCAGTATAACCCGCGTTTGTTATATAGTGTAACGCGGATTCACAGACTCTGCCTGACTCCGAGATCTTCAGCCCTCATCTGGACTTTTGCGCCCCCGTATTGGCAAAATAAAAATTTAATGCACAAATTCCCCTATTGACGTGCTATATTGGTATTTCTGGAAATCTTGATTATCAAAGATCCGCGTAGTCCTACACCGGAAGCCATGGCCAATATCAAATCTGCCATTAAACGAGTCCAAATTGCTGAACGCAATCGGCTGAGGAATAGAACCTATAATTCAGCCGTCAGGACGCTCATGAAAAAATATTTTGCCGCTGTTGAGCAATATGCGGCTAATCCCACCGATGAAGCGTTGCAGGAAGTCCAGCAGCGGATGTCAGCAACCACCAGCAAAATCGATAAAGCCGTTAAGGTAGGTGTTCTGCACCGGAACAATGCGGCACGGAAAAAATCGAGATTAGCTCGGTTCTTGAAACGACACCAGCCTAATTCTAGCGCCCAGGAAGCGACAGCCTCCTAGGGGGAAACCTCGTGCCGTCCGCGAGTATGTCAGCAAGTCGCACTGAAGTGAGGGGTGGAAAAACCTATAACTTCAGTGGATGGCTATGCTAAATGGGATATCCCAGAAAACGGTGATCACCAAAAATCCAACAGTGTTGGCTAAAATATTAGCCGAAAGGCTGGGAACTATGCTGAAGGACAGATAGCACCAGATGCAGCTAATTGATACTCACGTTCACATTAACTTCAAGAGTCTGGCTACAGACCTCGGAGGTATCCGGCAGCGATGGCGGTCTGCTGGAGTGGTGTCTTTGGTACACTCCTGTGTTCATCCAGGGGAATTTGCCGAAATCAGGGCGATCGCCGACCAAGTAGAAGAACTATCCTTTGCCGTAGGGTTGCACCCTCTGGATACAGAGAAATGGACAGAAACCACAGCCAGTGAAATTAGGACTCTAGCTGAATCTGATCCGAGGGTAGTAGCGATCGGGGAAACGGGGTTAGACTTTTATAAGGCTAAGGATGAAGCCCGTCAAAAGGAAATTTGCCAAGCCCAACTGGAAATAGCTCGCCAACTAAATAAACCCGTAATTATCCACTGTCGAGATGCAGCCGCCTCGATGGTGGAACTGTTGCGGGATTTCTTCGATGATAAAGATCATGGTCCCGTGCGAGGTGTTATGCACTGTTGGGGTGGAAGTCCTGAAGAAATGCAATGGTTTTTAGACTTGGGGTTTTACATTAGTTTCAGCGGAACGGTAACCTTTAAAAATGCTACCCAAATTCAGGAATCTGCTCGTCGGGTTAGTAGCGATCGGCTATTGATTGAAACTGACTGCCCCTTTCTAGCTCCGGTTCCTCGACGAGGGAAACGGAACGAACCCGCCTTCGTGAAATACGTTGCCGAAAAAGTATCCGAACTCCGGGGTGTATCCCTAGAAACTCTGAGTCAGCAGACTACTAAAAATGCCTCGGAATTATTTGGCTTGTCCGTCATTCCTAGTAAACTAACCCCCTAATCAAACAAATCAACTCCCAAATTTCCCCAATCGCCCGACGAGCCATTGAGCAATTGCCCAGAGGTGGGGATATATCGATACTCAATGGGGGCGATGATGTGGTAGGGGTAACCCTGATTTCGCCTAACCCTAACATACCAGCAGACCTTGAACATCCCAGCAGACCTGTACAAACCATGACAAACACAACCCAATACGAATCGGCATTTGAACTTCCTGATTTAATTGAAATTCAGCGATCGAGTTTTCGTTGGTTTTTAGAAACCGGGCTAATTGAAGAAT
>NZ_JBIMLI010000153.1:0-11008 GCF_051859755.1 Limnospira sp. | reverse complement strand
GGGTTTGACATATCTGGCAATAGGTTTATCCTCAACCATTCTCGCTTATTATACCGTATTGCCCTAAAATATTAACCTAATTTGTGATTAAATCATGCTCCCAAAAACTTGATAGATTAACGCAATTGTGCTAGACCAGAGAGATTAAAATTTTGTAACCAGACTTCGCGATCGCTGGGAGTAAAAGACTCAGAACTAGATTGAACCTTAACCTGAAAGCGATCGCCTACCAGTAGCGCCGTAGTGTTTCTACCCTGAGTAACTGCGGGATATCCACCAATTCTCTGGGTAGACTCCTGAAACTTGCGGGCGGCGCTAGGGTTATTAGCCAAATCATTAATCGATAGCAGCGCCAGAGCATCACCACCGCGAGAAAGTTGCGCTTGAGCAAATCCCTCTTTTTCTTGGCGGAAAGTAACACTATAGCCATCGGCACCCCTAGGGAAATATCGGTTAAACTGACCCCCAGGGAGAGGTTGAGCATCTGCGACCTGTTGAACCGCCCCGGTAGTACCAGTATCAGGTGTGCTAGTGGTTAGATCAGAGCAGCCGGAAACCAGCACCGATAAACTGAGGACAACCGCGCAGACTAACTTGGGAAAATAGTTAATTTTGATCATGGTTCCCCATTTGTGGAAGGACAGCGAATGGGACATTAGACAAAAGCCAAAAAGCTAATCTGATTTTATGCTATCGGTGAACTACACAGGCATTATCTGGCTTTCCTGACTCAATGATGATTAAGTGAACTTGTATCAAACGAGATATCGAGATTTTCTCATAGCAAGCTAAAATCTACGGTTTAACTTCTATGGTTATTGCAGCATGGTCAATCTCACACCAAATCCGAGTTTTAGTGTCACCCTGCGCTTACAATTGCCCAATAAAGCGGGTAAGCTGGCCAGTGTTGTTCAGGCGATCGCCAATACTGGGGGCAATATGGGTCCGATTGATCTGATCGAACAAACTCTCCATACCACCGTCAGGGAGTTCACCGTTGATGCTTCGAGTACAGAACACGCCGAGGAAATTATCGAATCGGTCAAAAATCTGCCAGATTCAAAGCTGCTGGAAGTTTACGATCGCACTTTTAACCTACATCGCAGCGGCAAAATTAGCATTAATAGCAAAATTCCCCTCAAATCTCAAAGCGACCTAGCCATGGCTTATACTCCCGGTGTGGGTCGCATTTGTCGGGCGATCGCCGATGACCCGGAACAGGTCTACAACCTCACCATTAAACAAAATACCGTGGCTATTGTCACTGATGGTAGCGCCGTTTTGGGTCTGGGTAATTTGGGACCGGGAGGTGCTTTACCTGTCATGGAAGGTAAGGCTATGCTGTTTAAGGAATTTGCCGATATTGATGCGTTTCCCGTCTGTCTGGATACTCAAGACCCTGATGCCATTGTGGAAACAGTCAAAAATATCGCCCCGGTGTTTGGTGGCATCAATTTAGAGGATATCGCCGCCCCTCGCTGTTTTGAGATTGAAGCGCGACTCCGAGAAATTCTCGAGATTCCCATATTTCACGATGACCAGCATGGTACGGCTATTGTCAGTTTAGCTGCTTTAATCAATGCCCTGAAGTTGGTTAACAAACCCATAGAGGAGGTCAAGATTGTTTTAAATGGGGCCGGGGCTGCGGGAATTGCGATCGCTCGACTTCTCAAAAAAGCCGGGGCTACTCAAATTATTATCTGTGATTCTCGCGGCATTATCTCCAAAGGGCGATCGGACCTCACCCCCCAAAAACAAGAATTTGCTGTCGAGTTATCTGGAACTATTGCTAATGCCATGAAAGGGGCTGATGTGTTTATGGGGATCAGTGTTCCCGGTGTGATCACCAGGGAAATGGTTAAATCTATGGCTAGTGATCCCATTGTATTTGCTATGGCTAACCCCATTCCTGAAATTCAGCCAGAATTAATCACTAATGATGTGGCGGTGATTGCTACCGGACGCAGTGATTATGCTAATCAAATTAATAATGTTTTGGCATTTCCTGGCATTTTCCGGGGCGCTTTGGACTGTCGGGCTTCCAGCCTCACTATGAGTATGTATTTGGAAGCGGCGGCGGCGATCGCTGCTTTGGTGACAGCTAATGAGTTGAGCCCTGAAAATATTGTGCCGTCCGTTTTTGATAAGCGTGTGGCGATCGCTGTAGCTGCAGCCGTCTCCCATACTGCGCGCCAAGAAGGAATTGCTCGCCGTTAGGGTTTAACTATTGGGGGAATTTTCCCCCACCCCTACTCACCATTCCCAAAATTGCCATAAACAACCGCTCACAGGCTGGCCAACCTGTTTAATTTCATGATCAAAATGTCAACAACTACTCTATTATATTGGGCGGGGAGTTTTTTAGAGGCTCCACCTCTATGAGAAGGGGCGCAGATTTTAGCTCAATTATAATGTTGACAGGAGAAACTCAATCAATGGAGCAAAGAGGTGTAACAGTCTGGTTTACCGGCTTGAGTGGCGCGGGGAAAACCACCATTAGCCAAGCTGTAGCCGAAAAGCTGAAATCTCAGGGATACAGATTAGAAATTTTAGATGGGGATATAGTCCGCACTAACTTAACTAAAGGCTTAGGGTTTAGCAAAGAAGACCGCGATGAGAATATTCGCCGCATTGGCTTTGTTTCTCATTTATTAACTCGCAACGGTGTGATTGTATTTGTTTCCGCAATTTCTCCCTATCGAGAAATTCGTGAGGAAGTCCGTCAACGGATTGGTGATTTTGTCGAAGTCTTTGTTAATGCACCCTTAAATGTTTGTGAAGAAAGGGATGTGAAAGGACTGTATCAACGGGCTAGGGCTGGCGAAATTAAAGGCTTTACTGGTATTGATGACCCCTACGAACCTCCCCTAAATCCTGAGATTGAATGTCGCACCGACCTCGAAGAACTTTCGGAAAGTGTTGATAAGGTGATTCAAAGTTTACAAAAATTGGGTTATTTAGGAGCTTGAATAAATCACGATTATCAGGTAGGTAACAGAGACTAATCCGGCGCTGAGGGGAATTGATTAACTCTCCCCTAGCCGGAATCCTGATAGCTAACTTCTGGCTGCTGCTTTCCAATTAATCAGATAATTATCAATATATTAATAGTCAATTTGTGTCTATGAATGACTTATATATTTCTTGGTCGGAATATTACCAAAAAATCGAAGTTTTAGCAGCTAAAATATATCAATCTCAGTGGGAGTTTAATCAGATTATTTGTCTGGCTAGGGGAGGGCTACGAATTGGGGATATACTCTCGCGTATTTATGATGTCCCCCTAGGGATTTTGGCGGCTTCTTCCTATGGGGGACCCGGTGGAAAAATTCGAGGAGAAATTCAGATCGCCCATCATCTTAGCATGACTACAGAAAATTTGGGCGATCGCATTTTGTTAGTAGATGATTTAGCTGATTCTGGGATTAGTCTTGAACGTTCAATTGTTTGGTTAACAGAACACTACCCTGATGAGATTACCCAAGTTCGTACAGGAGTAATCTGGTATAAAAGTTGTTCTACCTTTGTCCCTGATTATTATGTGGATTTTCTGAGTAATAATCCCTGGATTCATCAACCCTTTGAATATTACGAACAACTCCAGCCAGCGGATTTAGTCCACCAGGTGAATGGACTAGATTCTTAAACAAAATTAACGTTTAACGCCAAGGTATCAGATATTTGATACTCTATTAAGTTGTTAAACTGTACACTGAAGCAAACCACAGTTGAAAGCTAATGTCAGAGATTGAATCGAATCTCCAGATCTTGATGCGAACTTTGAGACGGAGACTGCATTTATCCCAAGAAGGGTTAGCCCAAAAGCTGGGCGTGTCTCGTGGTAGTGTCAATCGTTGGGAAAATGGTCGGGGTGAACCTTCTCAAGCTATTCTTAATAGTATTCAGCATCTATGGGAATCGGTATTTGATGAGGAAGAACCCAAAGCCAGAACCTCTTACCTCAATAGTGTCCCCAAATTCCGACAGTCTGATGTGATGCGGATTTTAGGAGTATCTCACCAACGGGTTAGAACTTTGCGTATTCGCCAGACCTTAAAATTTTATTGGGATGAAGAAATGAATACTTGGGTAACATCAGATATCGAAATAAAACGTTATCTACGTCGCAAGGGAAAACGATTAAGATACAAGGAAATAAAGTAAATTAATCCCTATGTTCGGTGTTGGTAGTCCCAGACCATACGCCCAGAAACCTATCCCCTGGGCGGTGGGTTTTGGTCTGTTTACAGATACCTAAAGGGCTACAAGAAGCGATCGCCTCTGCCGTCAAGCGTGCGGACTAATTATAGCATCAAATTACTCTAGTTAATTAACTCATAAGTATGCCTCAAAAAAGCTGGAAATTACTATTTATATCCACCCCGGTCGGTCCCCTGGGTTCAGGATTAGGGGGGGGAGTCGAATTAACATTGTTGAATATGGCAAAAGCCTTACACAGCCGAGGTCATGATATAACCGTTGTTGCGCCTTCTGGGTCAGTGTTAGAGTCCCTATCAGTTATAGAAATTTCGGGGAAACTACAACCGATCGCCCAAAATCAAGACCGAGATTCTCTGATTACCATACCGGAAAATTCTGTGTTAGGAAATATGTGGGAATATGGGCGACAGGTACAGACAAACTATCATGCAATTGTCAATTTTGCCTTTGATTGGCTACCATTTTATCTGACTCCTTTTTTCCCGACTCCGATCGCTCACTGGGTGAGTATGGGTTCCCTAATTTCCGCCTTAGATCAGATAGTTGTTGAGGTGATGAAACAGTTTCCGGGGACTGTCGGATTTTATAGCCATACCCAAGCCGCCACCTTTGGTTCAGACCTAGGCTATGCTTGTTTAGGAAGTGGCTTAGAAATGGATCGCTATCAGTTTTGTGATCAACCCCATCAACAACTAGCTTGGATGGGTCGTATTTCCCCGGAAAAAGGCTTAGAGGATGCGATCGCGGCGGCGGATAAAACAGGTATCCCTCTGGCAATTTTTGGCAAAATTCAGGATGAGCAATATTGGCAAAATATCCTGAATACTTATCCGAATGCGCCCCTAAATTATCGGGGATTTTTGAATACAGATGAACTACAACAGGGTCTGCGTGAATGTCGAGGTTTATTAATGACTCATCGCTGGGTAGAAGCCTTTGGAAATGTCGCTATTGAAGCCTTAGCCTGTGGGGTTCCGGTGATTAGTTATCGACGGGGTGGACCCGCCGAAATTGTCCGAGATGGTGAAACGGGTTGGCTAGTCGAACCCGACAGCGTAACGGGTTTGGTCGATGCGATCGCCAAATTAGAGCAAATTGACCGCCGCCAATGTCGCGCTTTAGCCGAAAAGGAATATTCCTTAGTAGCTTTAGGCGATCGCTTAGAAACATGGTTATCCGATGTGATCGCGCTTAAAAATTGAACTGAGGATGTATCCTAGGATTCAGTTTTTCCTGGACAGGTTTTCCCCCTTGTAAATGTTGGGTGGCGATCGCCTTTGCATCTTCCGGTTGAACTCGATAGTACCAAGTCTCATCGGGAATTACCCGCACCGTCGGACCTATATTACACTGTCCTAGACAGCCACTAGCCTCCACCTTCACATTAGGGACATCTGCATCCTCAAAGGCTTTCAGAGTACCCTCGGAACCATTCCGCAAGCAGGACTGATGCTGACAAACCAGGACACACCGAGATTGATCCGAGGTGGTTTGTGGTTGGGGTGGCTGGGTTTCTGGCATTTGGGAGGTTTTGCTAAAAATTTCCATACCCCCATTATGTACAAAACGCGATCGCAAAAGCCAGGGGATTACTGCTGAGAAGGTCTAACCTCCAAAACCCCCCTATCTGTAAATACCACCTCAAATACCACTGTTTTACCCGCAGTTTCCGCCGCCATAGCGTCAGATTCCACTAGAGTAGGTAGAGGAGTATTATCAACGTTTTCCGAAGCCTCAGAAGACTTAGGTTCAAATTCCGCGATCGCCCCCGTCGGAGTCACTGTCACCATGTAACTGACCGCCGTAGGAACCGGGGTTCCTTTCACAGTCCAAGCCCGGTCAATTTTATCGTAAATAATATTATTCAATTCTTCAATATTGACCGTCTCAGGAACTGCCGCTACCTCGTTTCCTGTCGTCATCTCAGCCGTCGGAGTTGGGTCAGGAGTCATGGCTGCTTCAGTTTCCGGGGACTCCGACACTTCTGTAGTTTCTGGTGTAGTTTCTGGAGTCGCAGCAGTAAGGTCCTCCGTAGTTTCTGGGGTCTGGGGTTCAGAAGCGATCGCATCAGGAGTTTCTGTTGTCTCCGTCGTCGTAGTCTCTGCTGTTTCTTCCACCACAGAGGCGGCGGGAGTAGTCACCACTTCCATAGTCGCCTCTTCCGTAGCCACAGTTTCTTCTTCTGACTGACTTCCCGTTGTCGTAGCCTGGTCAGGACTAACCATCAGCGACCCCACCACCGCCATCATCACCACCGCAATTAGGGCTACAATAGACCCAGTTTTCACTACCGGGGGTAGTTCCGAGGTAGTTGTCGAGTTATTGACATTTTGCTGAGGGATAAGTGGTTCATTTTCCGGGGTTTCCGGGGAATTATCTTTATGGGAATACATATTCAGACACCTCTGATGATATCAATGTAAATTCGCGCTATATTGTAGATGCTTTCCGTAGTCTTGCCAACCTCTGGCTGGCTGGCTTCCAATTAAACCAGGATTTTTAATACTTAAAAATATGGGTATTTTTGAAAGTAAGTGTGAGGCGATCGCCTCCATTTTATTAAAAAAGCGATCGCCAGCAACACCAAACCCCAAAACACAAATTTATTCTATAGTATCCCAGTCATCCTTAAAGTAACCGATTATACCAAAACCTAGCGCAGATTGAGAATTGCAGATACCGCCGCCAGGCTTTCCTCATACAAAACATCTCGGCCCCAGCGTTGTAGCTGTTGCGCCATCAGATATTCTGCTTTTTGGTCTGTCACCGAAGTCACTTGTTCAGTCTGACACGACTGGGCGCTACCCCCCGCCTCCATACGCATACAGCCAGTAGTTTCCGAACATAGAATAGTGCAGCAATTAGCCTTGGGATTAGTAGAAGTCAGGCGCACACCCACCAAATCGCCCGGAATTTCCCCAGTATCTGCCATAGGAATAGCAGCGAGTTCCCCAATAATCTCCTGATTATCAGGACCACGGAACTTAACGTGCTTCAGGTCATAGTCTCCCCCCGACTCAGTAAACTCCAGAGGTTCCCACTGCAAACGACTAGCAAACCAACCGAGGAACATCAAAGCCTGAGCCGCATTACCCTTTTCATAGTCGAGGGTAATATGGTCAATATCCCCAAGATACATCCGACGTTCTGGGGGGTCAAAAGTAGCCGCTGTCAACTCCTGCCAAGGCGAGAGACGATGCCAATTCAAATCAGCAATATAGGTTTCTTGGTCAACCAGTTCCTGCATTTTGAGTAATTCCGATTCAGGGTCGCTGAAATAACAGGAATCGACAATCACACAATTACTGCAACAGGACAAATGCTTAAACAATTCTTGTTCCGGGTTAGGGGTAGCCTTCCACCAGACAAACTTAGGCAAATCGGGAATTAATAAAGATGTGACCACATTACTAACCCTTTCCAAAGCCGCCTTAGTGCCTCGGAGGGTGACATATTCACAACAGATTAAACCCTCTTCCTTGTTGTTTTGTAGGGGACAATAGGCAGAAACCTGGGCCGTAACTCCCGTATCTTCTCCCCAAGTCGGACAGAGAGTGATAATGCGGCAGGGATTTTGGTTAGCAATAGTTTCGCTGATGCTAAATCCACGAGCATCAATATTTCTAATCACCCGCTGTTCTGGGGAAAGTTTAGCAAACTCAGTGCGTAGGTGTTCCAGGGTATCCGAATCTACCCGACCCGTAATCGGCAATTGATAAGCCTTTTGAGCATCACGAACAGCATCACGGGTCTCCGTACCATGAATACCATCGATCGCCCCTTTATAAAAGCCGAGACCCCCCAGGAGTTGCTGAAACTCCTCCGGTTCATAGATCACCATGCTAAAAGTAGCCGCCCTAGTAGCGATCGCCGCCGTTTTACCCTGACCGAAACTTTGACTAAGCCAGATGCTATTAAGTTCTGCCTCAATTTCACTCAGAGAAATATCCTTTGGTTTCTGGAGTGCAACAAGTGGTGTATTCATATTTAACTCAGTAGCTTATTGATTGAACGCGAACAAAAGTTATAGATAGACCCAAATATCAAAGCCTACGCCAACGGCGACCATCCCGGTTAAGCAATAGTTCCGCCTCCACAGGTTCCCAGGTTCCCGCCTCATAGAAAGGGATACTATCTGGCTTCGCCGGAGCATCCCAGGCTTCCAATACCGGAGTTAGAACCCGCCAGGACGCTTCCACCTCATCCCCTCGCGTAAATAGAGTTTGGTCTCCCAGCATACAGTCAATCAATAACCTAGCATAAGCATCAGTGCTAGGCTTACCAAAAGCCGTATCATAGCGGAAATCCATATCCACCGAGCGAGTTCTGAGGGAATTTCCCGGAGTTTTCACCTCAAACCGCATCGAAATCCCTTCATTCGGCTGAATTCGCAGCGCCAACACATTAGGATTAGCCTGTTTAGCAGCAGATTGGAACATTAAAAAAGGCACTTCCTTAAACTGAATAGCGATTTCCGTAACCTTCTTAGGCATTCGCTTACCAGTACGCAGGTAAAAAGGTACACCCTTCCAGCGCCAATTATCAACACTAAGTTTCAAAGCCGCATAGGTAGGCGTAGTAGACTCTGGTGATGCGCCATCTTCGTCACGATAGCCCGGAACCTGCTGACCATTCATCCATCCCTTGATATATTGTCCTCGGACTGCTGCTGTTTCTAGGTTATTAAAATCTGCCAGACGGGTAGCTTGTACCACCTTAACCTTTTCCGTGCGGATACTATCAGCATCCAAAGAGTTAGGGGGTTCCATAGCCGTGAGCGAGAATAACTGCATCAAATGGTTTTGTACCATATCCCGCAGCGCCCCAGCCGTTTCATAATATCCCGCTCGTCCTTCCAAGCCTACAGTTTCCGCCACCGTTATTTGTACATGATCAACAAACTGACGATTCCACAACGGTTCAAAAATAGCGTTAGCGAACCGAAACACCATCAAATTCTGTACTGTTTCCTTACCGAGGTAGTGGTCAATACGGTAAACTTGCTCCTCAGTGCAGACATTACGCACCACCCGGTTAAGGACTTGCGCCGAACCCAGGTCACGACCAAAAGGCTTTTCAATAACTAGGCGTTGCTTTTTGGGGTCTTCCAACATTCCGGCTTGTCCCAGTTGTTGGGCTGCTTCTCCAAAAAATCTAGGAGCCACCGATAGATAAAATACCCGATTTCCACGGGTTAGGCGTTTCGAGTCTAATTCAGCCAAAAGGGATTTTAGCTTTTGGTAGCTTTCCGGTTCGTCCATATTACCGGAACAGTAGTATAAGCCTTGGGCGAAGTTATGCCATATTTTTTCCGATTGTAGCCCGCCGCCAAATTCTTCAATACCCTGTCGAAGATGCTCACGAAAATAGTCATCAGTCCAGTCTCGGCGTGCTACCCCAACAATGGTTAATTCTGGGGGTAACTTACGTTCGAGGTGCATTTGATAAATGGCGGGAACTAGCTTACGCTGGGTTAAATCGCCGGAAGCCCCGAAAATTACTAAAATTTGGGGTTCGGGAATGCGGTCTTGTTGTAGACCAACGCGGAGGGGATTTTCTGAGAGTGTAACCATCTAGGCTGTCGTGAATAATTAAGTTAACAGAGGTTGCCGGATTTTATTATTGATCTAAGTTTCCGTTTCGCGACGTTTGCGATCGCTTATAAATGACTCCACTAAAGCTACATCCTCTTTACTACCAATAATCAGAGGCGTGCGTTGATGGAGTTTTTCGGGAACCACATTTAAGATATCCTGACTACCCGTACTAGCGCGACCCCCCGCCTGTTCCATTAAAAAGGCCATTGGTGCCGACTCATATAATAGGCGCAATTTACCATCAGGGTTTTTCACTGTTCCCGGGTATAGGAATACTCCTCCCTGACAGAGAATGCGGTGAATATCTCCCACCAAAGCCCCACTATAGCGGGCTGTGTAGCCATCATGGCGGTGAACATAACGGATATAGTCTCGGTAGCATTCCTCCCACTGCCAAAAATTACCTTCGTTAACACTGTAGACCGGACCATGTTCGGGAACTTGGATATTTTCCTGAGCCAGGATAAATTCCCCCAGACTGGGGTCTAAAGTAAAGGAATGAACCCCCCTACCAATTGAATAAACCAGGAGCGTGCTAGGACCATATAGGATGTATCCAGCAGCGATTTGTTTATGACCGCCTTGCAATAAGTCTAGGGCTTCTCCTTCTTCGTCGTAACCTTCCTGTTGACGGATCGCGAAGATGGAACCCACATTCATATTAACATCCAGGTTTGAGGAACCATCTAGGGGGTCATAAAGCAGAGTATAGCGTCCGATGGGGCAGTTTTCTGGGATGTAGTAGGGTTTATCCATTTCTTCCGAAGCTAGGCGACACACTAAGCCGCTTTGTTTGAAGGTCGAGATAAAAACTGCATTGGAGAAAAAATCCATTTGTTTGACTTCTTCCCCCTGGATATTCACTTCTCCCGTAAATCCTAGGGTTCCTTCTACCAACCCCGCCCTTGACAGACGACGGGCGATCAGTTTCCCCGCTAGTCCAATGCGGTTCATCAGGGCGCTAATATCTTGAGCATCAGGACCGAAACTTTGGAGTTGCTGTAAAACGTGCCGCGATAGGGTTGTACAGTCCCGATCTAAGTAGTATCCTCTATCTAAACCTAGGGGATCTGGCTGGATTTGACCGCTTGCTGTCTGTACCATAAGTTAAATTCTGCTCTATAAAACTTAAACAAAACCGGACATAGCCGGATATTGACGTTTATTTCTGGCTTCGTCCGGGACTGTCG